>JAZGEW010000111.1:0-57792 GCA_036478875.1 Promethearchaeia archaeon
TTATTATGTAGATATATTTTTAAAGCTGAATTTTAATATTTTATTAAAAAAATTATTATTAAATTAAGTTGAGGTATTGATGGAATTAACTAAGGAAAGAAAATTTTTACTGCAAGAGAAATTAATGTCTTTTAAAGATAAAGTTAAGGTAATGACTACAGATAGAGAGGAGCTTGGCTACTTTAAGGGAAAATTGATAAAAATTGGCAATACTTATCGTTTAAGGGATCTTAATGATAAGACATTATTAACAGTTCACGAAAAAGTTGTTTCTATGCGCTCTGCCTATAAATTTTATAAAGGTGGAGAGGATGATGATGATAAATTAATTGGTAAGCTCAAAAAAAAATTAGTGTCTGTAAAGCCGAGTTACTGGTTTGAAGACTCTAATGAAAAGAAAGTATTTACTATGAAAGGGAATATCTGGGCTTTAAAATATAAGATCCTTAAAGATGGTAAAGACGTGGCTCAAATAAGCAAAAAATTGTTTAAAATAAAGGGTACATATGGTGTAAAAATAAACCCTGATGTTTCAGATGACATGGCAATGTTAATTCTGGGTATTGTTGTAATGCTTCATCATGAAAAAGAAGAAAATCGATAAAAGTTAGCTTTATTCTCTTTTTTTTTAAAATTTTTTCAGATACCAAATATAAATTTGACTTTGATCTTATATTGTGTAGATATCATGAACATCTTTTAAAATGAGATATATTTATATTTGTAGAAAATTATGTGTTGAATACTTTTATTTTTTAGTGGGTTATATGATGCAGGATCAATATACATTAATTAAATTTTCATGTCCACGTTGTGGCTTAGAAAAGGACGTACCAGTTCCACAAAGTGTATTTTCTGAAAAACAATTTGGGCATGTAAAAATACAAGTACCTTTAGGTGCTGTATGTCAGGATCATGAGTTTATTGCATTTTTAGATCTCGAGGAAAGAATTATTGGTTACGAAACTGTTGATATATCAATATCATCTCTAACTAAATTTGATACACATGAGGATGGTAAAATAATAACTATAAGTGAATTTATTGAAATATTGGGATTTCGATGCTTTTCTGGTTTACTTCATGCGAAATTGTTTAATTATCCATTATATATCATTATGAAGGAGGAAGAACATAAAATAAATTTGGATGCATTAAACAATCTTCTTGATGAGGCTATGCCAGAAATTTATAAAAATAAGAAACACTTAGAAATTCTTGTATATCCGGGTGATGTCTATCCTGTTGCTACATATTTTTATGCTTTGGTTAAAAATGAGAGGAAAGCTGCTTTTCTTATGAATCCCCGCAAACAAATAGTTCAAATGCCTTGGAAAACAGGCTTAGAACTAGAAAAAACAATTATTAATTCTGCTGTCTCTAAAGAAGATCAAACTGAACAACTTAAATTTTTAGCTTTTTATATTTCTAAGTTTTTAGAAGATGTTGATAAAACTATAATTATTTTAAAGACCATGAAAAAAAGCTCTTTAAAGGATTTAGTTAAAAAATTACAAGAGAAAGCAATCACATCAACCGTTACGAAAAATTACATAATTTCTATAAAAGAATTCATTCATAGAAGAATTTCTCCCGATATAGCAAAAAAGATCAATAATTAAGAAATTTTAGAGAAAAGTATAATAATAAGTCTTAATTGAGTTTTAAAAGATTACATTTGATTATTCATTTAACCGTTTATAGGTTTTTCTCATGATCTTATAGATATTCAAATATTCCTTGAAGAGCTTGTCATAGATTTCTCTGTTTTCTGGATTAGGTGTAAAGATATTTGAAATCTCACAATATCTCTGGATCTCGTCCCACTTAAGATATCCAAGTCCTACAGAAGCAATAAACGCAGCTCCGCGAGCATTCGTTTGAATTGGATTTTTTACTTGTTTAATTTTCCTATTGAGAACATCTGCAATAATTTGACACCATACATTACTCTGAGCTCCTCCACCAATGATATTAAGCTCAGGAATTATAATACTCTTTTTTGTCATACTAGGATTTTCTTGCATTTTCCACTTTTGAACAAACTTCTCTATATACATAAATAACCATCTTATATTGTATGCTACACCTTCAAAAATTGCTCGGATTATATGTTCGCGAGACATTTCTAACGACAGATTGTATAAGCCACCTCTTACAGTATGATTATCAACAGGAGCTCTTTCTCCTATAAGCCAAGGAGTAAAAATAAGATTATTTGAACCAGCAGGAACCTTTTCTACAATTCGATCAAATATTTTATAAACATCGGGAACTGCTTCTTCTTTTAACAACTCATCTTTATGGTATAAAATTTTATCTCTAAGAAATGATAAAGCACCTCCGGCTATTTCTTGTTCATTGATAATAAAATATCTTCCCGGAATTACAGATGGAGCACTAGCCATATTATGATTAATATCTGTTTTTTTGTAGGGAACATGGCACGTTATCCAATCAGATGTACCAATATAAATATGTGTCTCATAATCGTTTACCGCTCCAGACCCTATTGTAGCAGAATGAGGATCTGGTGCTCCCATAACAACCTTAACATCTTTACTTAATCCTAATTCATCAGCTATGCTACTTTTTAGTGGTCCAAGAATATCAATCGATGATTTAATTTCTGGTAATTTCTCTGGGCTTATTTTTAAGCCTTTTATAAGCTTTTTTGAATATTTCACATTATTAATATCTCTGATATCTGTTACCCAATGAAGATGAATTGTAGCAGATGAAGTGGCATACTTCCCTGTAAGTTTTAAATTAATAAAATCTTGTGGTTCTAAAAATTTAAACGTCTTATTATAAATCTCTGGAAGTTCATTCTTAATCCATAATATATGTGCAATAGAATCCTTCCCAGTCTGACTGGGACCCCCTCCAGTTCGTTTTAACCATTTCAAAAGTTTGGATAATGAATATCCAGAAACTTGGATTAAACTCTTGTAAAATTTTTCAATGTATTTTGATCCCCGAGAATCCATCCAAATTATTGAATTCATTAGATGATTTCCATCTTTATCGACTGCTACTGTTCCACTCCATTGACTTGTGTTGCACACACCTACAATATCATCAACCGAAACTCTATCACTATCAATAACTTGCTTGGAAGTTTTCAAAATAGCATTCCACCAATCATCAGGATCTTGTTCTACAACCCCCCCTCTTTCTACATATAAGGGTACCTCTTTAAAAGCCCATTCGAGAACCTCTCCTTGAACAGAAACTATGGCGCTCTTAGGCCCTCCCGTCCCATGGTCGATTGCTAGAATATATTTCCTTTGTGAATTAGACATATTTTATATAAATAGGTTTTATTATTGACATTTATTCAATAAAAAAGTTTTATTTTATAATTTTAATTGAAAAAATGAACTATAATCTTTAAATCTATAAGAAATGTGAGTTTTTGAGTAAAATCAAAAAAATGTTGAAAATCCAAATCTTATAAAGAAAATCTAAGAGTTTTGAATTTTGGATAAAATATTGAAAGTTTTATTAATTTGCTCGATTTTTAGATTTTTTTAAGAAAAATTCAATTTTTGAACTTTTTCAAAATCAATTTTAAATTTATTTTTGACTTCCTGATATCCTTTTTTTCGATTTTTAGAAAATTTTTATTGGCAAAATTTCTTATATTATATTTTCTTGACATTTTTGTCAACACTTCTATTAAGAGTTTTAATTACTTTTCGCACATTTTACAAAAAACATCTATTTTAAGCCTTTTTTAGAGCCTTTTTCTTTGCTATACTTTTACTTGGAAAATATTTTCTTATGCATTTAAACCCTATAAAAAAGCTCGAAATACCATTTTATATTTCAAACTTATAATATAATAGCATTTGCATAGTATATTACTGAATATATCATTTTCTTATTTTTTCAGAGTTAAATCTACAAATTAGTGTAATTATACAGATTAGTGTAATTATAAAAAAGTGTGTAGTTGATATACTTCTTTTTAAAATAGGTTTTAGATGCAAAAAAATTAAAAAAATAGGTGATAAGAATAGGAAATAAAGAAAATGTGTTAGAAATATTAAAGGATAATAAAGCTGGGTTAACTTTTGCCGATTTAAATATTGAATATACATTAAGATATGACGGAAAAGAGCTGGGGCATGACCTCTATAACTATATTAACCGATTAGTTGATATGGGTTTAGTAGAAACCTTTATTCCAACAATAAGAACTGGGAAAATACTTGGGTTTAGAGCCACCGAGAAAGCATGGGAAAAGGAGGCGTTAGAAATACTTAAGAAAATGATACCAAAATTTATTGAAAGTGGTATAACAGTTGAAACTACAACAGATAAAGAAGATAAAATACTTGAGGAGTTGATTAATAAAATTGCCGATTGATTTTAGTAAGTATCAAAATAAAGTAGTTTCAGGAGTTATAAAATCCGAAAAAAAAGACACCCCAAAAGAGCCTTTTTCAGAGCCCGAAAATATTTCACCAGTGAAAAATATCGAAAGTTTTGAAAATGAGCCCAAAACAACCCAAAAAGATACTAAAAGTGAAATTAATGAGTCCCTCGAATTAAATCTTATAAAATCTATATATGCAAATCGTTTTGGAAGCACGACAAATAAGACTAAAGCCCATATGATAAGAAAAATAAAAATCGCTTGGAAATATTAATAGGAAGTGATAAATCCTTTTTTTTCCGAGCTCTAATGGGCGCTAAAAATCCATATGGGCTAAGGTGTTATAATAACATCTAAAACTAATATCTTACACCTATAGAGCCCGATTTTTTACCTTTTTTGATTCGAATATGTATTCTCTTACACAGTTTTTCCATATAATCTTTCCATTCATTAAGCTTCTTTCCAAAAGCTTCTTCTTATTTTTCAGTTTGCTCACTTTCTTCAGAAAGCTCATTCAATTCAATCGAGTTTGCTAGAGAGATTAGTTGTAGATTTCTATCTTTTAGCTCTTTAGCCTCAATTAGAGTAATGAGTGTTTTAGTTTCAGCCTTATGTATCATATCATCACAAATTCTTAGTGCGTCTCTTAAAGATTCAAAAAGTGATAAAACGACTTCGATTGGAGCTTTCTCACTTTTTTTCTTATTTTGTTTCATTATTTCTCAAACTCCTTTTAGGTTAGGCGTGGACTAGGGAAATTGTAATTAAGGTTATACCAAACCTTCGGAAGACAAGCCCTAATCCATTTCGCCCCTATTAAATCCTTTTTTTAATAATATCTAAGCCATTTGGCTTTATATCTTTAGCCTTACACATAGGACATACTCTAAAGCCGTTTATAATCTTTATAGGCGTGTTAAACTGATTTCCACATTTATTACATATATAGTTCCATGTTACTTTATTAATTTTGTTCAATTCCTTTTCGCACTCTGGACACACATAACAACCACCAATTCTAACCAATTCTTTCTTATCGTGGATGTCGAGGCAGTAATGACACCGCCACCCATTATAATCGTTATACCAAATGAGCATTATAGTCAATCGTACTTACCCAGTATAAGCTTCTTGCTTCAAATGTTTGGTATTTACATTCCGTACACCAAATATATATCAATTCAGAAGTATAATTTTTATAATTACATTTAGCTCCACACTTAGGACAATTCCCAACTCTAATCATTGTTTTAATATCAAATATCTTTTCTTTAATCTTAACTGTTGTTTTAATAAACTCGTTTTTATTTTCATTCATTCTTTTAACCTTTTAAACTATATCTGTCTTTAAGATTCTTAATTAATTTATATAATAGAAACGTTATACTACCACCAGTTATACCAATTTCAGCAAGTAATACACGCAAACTTGGTTCTGAGAAACTAACCTCGCCATATTTCCATATTTGGTAAAAAATAGTTCCAAGTCCCGCTACTAATCCAATACTACTTAAATATCCCGCTAAATTACCTAAGTCCTTTAAGCTTTTTTTATATTGTTCTTTCATTATGGATTATGCCCCCCTGCTATACTATTACCCACAGCAGTTAATATCCCATCTACGAATGTCTCCCTGAAATTCACTCCATCATCAACCCAACCACTCCAACCCCCTTGTATTATAATAGTTCCAGTTCCATTATTAAGATAAGGACTGTCATTTCCATTAAGTATGTTTCCAGAAATAATATTATCATCACATTCAGCGTTTTGTATATATATTCCATAGAAAGTACCAGCTCCAGCATTGGAACATCCATGTATGACATTCCCACTTATTGTATTAAAATCCGAAGTTGATATTAAATGGATTCCACCAAAACTACTTGCATGGTCTATATCAATATCATAAATATTATTCCCTGTTATAGTATTATATTGTCCAGACCAAAGTCGAATTCCAGAACCACCACCATTATAAATATTGTTTCCTATTATACAACTTCCAATTGAAGCTGTAATTAAGGCAATTCCATTACCACAATTATAGAAACGGTTGCTTAGTATTGTATGAATACCTGTGAGTTCAGCAAATACTCCTGCATAAACGGAGTTCTTAATTACACAATCCTCTACTATACAGAGATCGTTAGAGAGCACAACTCCATGATATAGGCTATCAATATGACAACCTCTAACAATTCCCTCAGTTTGAAGTAACTCAATTCCATGTCCTTTGTTTCCATTACCTACAATCCAAATATTTTCAATTAAAATGCCTATGACATTAACAGATATAATTTGTTTATCCTCAGTTGTTATATCATTAGCATCAATCTTAAAATTCTTAAGATGACATGAATCAGCAGAGGTGATACTAAATGCTGACCTATCCCCAGCACAGTCTATAACAGTTCCAACGCCCTCGCCTTCGATAATATAATCCCCGCCCCCATCTACATCTATGGTTGCTGAGAGCTGAATCCCGCCCGCTATAGGAAGTATATGAACCACGCCCGATTTGGCGGCAATAGAATCTATAGCTTGTTGAATTTCCGCCCCAGTAGAGCATCTATATTCAATCTCGGTGTTAGTACCATTATCTTTCCAATTAACATCATTTCCAGTTAAAGAATTAGATTTTATGATATTATTATTGGAATTCGCATTTGCAATATATATACCATAAGAATTACCCGCTCCCGCATTATTGTTATTAATGGAAGTATTGCTTATGATAGTATTATTATCCGAATCACCAGTAATATATATCCCAGCTTGAGGGTTTGCTGTATTAGAATCATTACCAATACAATAATTATCATTCAAAGCATTATAATTGCTTCCCGTGAGATAAATTCCATTAAGCGTATTACCCTCTATATAATTCCCGTTTATTTGGTTATAGTCTGCGGTATCAAGATAAATGCCAACTGAATTATTATCACTTTCATTATCATAAAGAGAGTTTTTATTGCCTTTTATTTGAATACCATAATTATTACAAGAATTTATTATATTTTCTTGAATTGTGTTATCATTTCCAAGAACATTAATTCCGATATTTATAGAATTAATATCACAGTTTTCCACTTTACAATTATTAGAATTAATCTCGATACCATAGCCGTTAGTTCCGTTGCCTATAATGGTAATTGAACGAACAATAATAGGATTATTACTTGCTTCGGCAATATTAATAATCTCTTTTGTTGCTGTAGTTAAATCATTAGCATCAATCTTAAAGTCCTCTAAAACAAGTTTACCAATATTAGTTATACTAAAAATTGTAGAATCTCCGTTCGGGTCAAGAATCGTAGTATCTCCAACCCCAATAATCTTTAAGAAATATCCATTACCCCCATCGTTAATTGTTAAGGGAAATACGTCATTTCCATCATTATACGTTCCCGAATGGATTTTTACAATACCACCACCCATATAAATTATTTGGTCAATGGCGGTTTGAATAGATTTATTCCCACTTACTTCAACAACGGGAAATTGTCGAAAGTATTTTACTTTATACCATTTTGCCGAACCTGCTTCCCAGACAATCCAATCTAATAATTCCCAGTCAACACCGTTCCAATTTCCCGCAGTAGTAGTTATCCAATAGTCTCCGTCTGCTGGTGTAAGGTCAGGAGGATTTCCACTTGAAGCATCCCAAACACCTTCGAAATTTAAACAGTATTTCAGAGCAGTTATTTCATTGGCTACTTCTACAAATTGGTCATATACCTTATCGGTAGTAATACCTTTATCTACAACACCCGACCAATTAGAAGAGAATACTGTATTAATTAATCCTGCAAGTAAACTACCGTCTTTTAAATTAAGGTTTTGATTAAAATTAACTTGTCCTGTCGTGAGAAAATCAAATGCACCACCATCGGAATTTATACCGTCTAATTGTAATGTTTCTCCGTCATGTAAATGCCCCGCTATTGAAAATGTGGTGTTATTACCTAAGTCTTTTTGATTATCATCATTTCCACTAAGCCAATTGGCAAGAATATGATTATTATCAGTATTAACACCAAGATATATCCCATAACCATCCTCAGCTCCAGTATTGTTGTTATTAATACTTGTATTCCCAATTAACATATTATTATCAGAATCACCGTCTACTCCAATTCCACCTATAGGGTTTGCACTATTACCGTCATTATTAAGACAATAATTATTTGGAATGCTATTATAATTAGAGTCAATTAGATAAATACCCCACTCAGTATTACTTTCATAATAATTCCCGATAATTAAACTATTATTTGCCGAGTTAATATAAATACCAATAACATTACTACTACAAGTATTCGTATTTAGCATGTTATTATTTGCTCCAACTTTGATACCATAAGTATTACAGTTTAATGATTTATTTCCTTGAAGCATGTTATCCATTGATAATATATTTACTCCAATATTCACATTCTCTATATTACAGTTATTAATTCTACAATTGTTCGAATTAAGTTCAATACCAATTCCATTAGAGCCATCGCCAGTTATAGAAACATTATCAAAAATAATTAAATTATTGTTATTTTCATTAACGTCTATTATCTCTTTGGTTGCTGTGGTAAGAGAACTTGCGTCAATCTTGAAATTCTTAAATACAACTTGTCTTGCTATATCAATATCAAAACATTTAATATCTCCGACTGTTGTAAGAACTGTATTATCTCCTTCGCCCTCAATGAGATAACTTCCATTTCCATCAATAACTATAGTAGCATTTACAGTAAAACTGGATTTGATATTTATTATTCCTGCTTTAGAGCCAATACTATTAATGGCGTCTTGAAGCTCATCAACATTTTGAACATAATATTCCACTGTAGTACGAGCACCAGAGTCTTTATAATCAATATCATTTCCATTACAGTTATTTGAGGCAATAATATTTTCCTCACATGTGGCGGTATTTATTACAATACCATAAGCACCTCCAACGCCAGTATTATTATTATTATTTGAAGAATTTCCCGTAATAGTATTATAATCTGAATCATTAGTTATGAAAATACCCGCTGTATCTGTTACTGCATTAGAATCATTCCCATCACAAGTATTTGATGATATTGTATTATAATTACTTCCGATTAAATGAATACCATCATGAGAATTTGAATTGCATGTATTACTAGATATTGTATTACTTAATGAGTCTCTTATAAAAATACCCGAATAGTTGCTATTTGAAATGTTTAAACTGAATGTGTTATATGAGCACGTATCGGCATAAATTCCATATGAAGTTATTGAATTAAGAGTATTTCCATTAATACTACATTTAGAGGCGGTATCAAGATGTATACCATATTCTTTATGCCCAGTAAAAATATTGTTTGTTATATTATGATTGTCAGAATTGTTAATATACACTCCCTTTTTACAATCAGTTATATTACATTGGTCGATATAACAATTATTAGATTGAAGTTCAATTCCAATTCCATTAGACCCATCGCCATCAATCGTTACATCAGAAAACCCGACTACATTATTATTAGTCTCATTAACTATAACAACTTGAGTATTTGGGTGTAAAAGAGTATAATTATTAATATCTATTTTTAGAGTTTTTATTAAAAGTGATTGACAACAAGTAATATTGAATACTGTAACCCCATCAGTAGCTTGAAGTATTGTATTATCTCCGTGCCCGTATATAACAAGAGAGCCACAACCATCAATATCTATTGGTGTATTTATAGTATAAGTGCCAGACTCAATAAAGATAGTACCCGCCCCAGTTCCTATATTGTCTATAGCTTCTTGGAGCTCGGTTGCAGAGCCTACAGAATGGACATCCTCTAACGCATTATAGATTTTTTGTTGTTGGTAAGCTATATATTCAGGAAACTCATCTCCGATTATCTTATGCATATTCATGAATCTGAGCCATTCTTCTTTTAACCCCGCCATAATAACCCCCTAAACCTTCTCATGATATTTAATTTGAACCATACTCAGTGTAGCACTTGAATCATATACTTCAATCATAAAATCCTCAGAATAAGCAATCGTTTTAAATATTAAGAGATATTCATTGTTTATAGTATCATCTTCGAAAGCCACCATTCCTCTTTCATTGGGGCTACGAGCTTCTAATTCAGTCCAACTATTTTGATAGAGTATTGTAGTATCACTCCTAATACGCACAGAATACTCTTTGTTAAGTACTGAGGTGTTAGATGATACAAACTTGATTACGTCAATTATACCCGAACCTTCCACTTCCAAAATAGTTTTATCACCTGTTACGTTATTGAAAATCTTATTTAATGTTCGATAATCATCGCCCCCTGTTAAACTCTCTAATATAGCAGTGGTATCAACCCCATTGGGAGTAATAGAGGTTTCACCACCACCTTTATAATAAATAGCAAGTAATAATTTATGAGTAATATCAGCCAAATCTCGTTGAGCCTTAATATTTTCTCTTAATAATTCGTCAATAGAAGTAAATTTATCTAAAGGGTTTTTAGAACGAGCTGTATTTAATATATTATTCTTTTTCTTTATTATTCCCTTTTTTAAGTCTTCGATACTGAGAGAGCTTATATCTGTTATAGTTATCACCTAGCGTTTGCACGTATCTTTTCCAGATTTATGTCCTAGTAACCACACAAGCATACCAAAACAACCTATTCCTAAAACTCCCATTAATGTCATGAAAACAGTTTTATAAGAATTAGAGGGTTTATATGAGTATCTTCTACTTTCTAATTGGTCTAATCTTCTATATTCTCTCTCTAATACCTCTCTCTCACTTTCTTTACTTACCATTATTTTAGTCACTTCTACATTTATTATTATTAGTGGAATTTTTTATTATAATATAACCGAGCAATCCAATAATCGCAATTATGCCGAATCGTACAAAGAGTTTATCCACAACCTTATTTGCGGTATAAGAATTATAGCTCGGTTGCCTACATTGTATAGGATTCATTAGACCCCTGATTTCAGCTATTAGATTACTTTTCTCATTATTCGGCATTATTTCTTCACTCTTATTATTTTATCTAATCACACAACCTTCTTTTGCTGAATTATTCCATGTATTCTTTTGTTTATCTGAGAAGGTACTCCATGTACGTGCTTTAACTACTTTTATGAATGGTTCACCTGTTTTCCTGATTTGATTTTTTACAAAACAATTATAACCACTCATTTGTCGTTTCTTTCTTTTAGTAGGTATACCACACATAGAAAGCCTATCCTCAAGATAATCTACTTTATCAGTTTTTTTCTTAATTACCTCAAGATTCTGTAATACATATTTCGGGTCGCAAGTTTGTTTTTTATTTGTCATTTATTTTTTCACATCCTTTTTATTATTTTAAATATAGAATCGTTCCGATTCCTTACTCATCTCTCTACTCCCAAATAACAATGGGTTTCCGAGCTTATTATATGTCTCTAATAAGCTTTTGGATTTAGGTGGTATATTCTTTTCCCTCTTTTTCTCCAGCTTTTATCCCACCACAATAAATATCTAGGATACTATCCAACTTGAATATATCTTCAATATCATGAACAGTAACTTTATCTACTTTACTTCTAGTAATGTCCGAAACCAGAGCCCCATATTTATCGAATACTATATTGCACAGAACCCTTTTCATTTCTGAGATTACCAATGCTTCTTCGCTAACGGCTTCTTTCTCAAGCATTTTCTTTACCCTTTTTCTCATCTATTTTTTCCTTAATAGCCTTACCAACTATTTTAGCTCCTTTAATAACTAATGGTATAGCGATTATTGGCAGAAAAAAACTATTGGACTCTCTAAAATCTATTTCCTTTAAAGCCTCATTCCATCTTTTTCTGTATTTATTAAGAACGCTTGGCATAAATTTTACCCTTTTTAGTTTTTTATTTTTGTTGGTATTATTGTTGGGATGTGTAGTCCATCCATTTCGTCTCTCTCAGCCTTCATTCTATTTAATTTGTAAATTCGATATAATTCTTTTGTATTATTATCAACCTTTTTCACTTTCTTATATTGATGGCTATTAAACTTCTCGATTAAACCCTCTTTCTTAAACTGTCCCATAATACGCCCAAAATGGCGAACTAACGACCCTGAGGGCTTTTCTGTCTTAACACATTTACCATAAACCAAAGCCATCTTACGAGACGTTATATATGTATGTTCTTTTATATATTCCAATGCAAAATCCAATATTGCAGGATTTCCCGTAAATACTGTCATAATACCAATCTCTCTTACTTATGCCACCCAAGCCCTTTTAGTTTCTTCCTTTTTGCTCTCGCTTGTTTCTCCCTACTCCTCATTATGCTTTGAAACTCCCAGACATCCGTGCATTCCCCTAGATTTATCATATCGTTATATTCATTTCTAGTTGGTGCATCCATATTTTTCACTTCAACTTGTTCTCTTGTTACTATACCTGCGTTGATATCTTCTTGTTCCCTCTTTCTTCGTTCTTTTGCATCTTCCCTTGCTTTCCATGACTCTCCTTCGGGGCTTTTTAACCAATTCTTATTATCTTGGTCTATCTGTTTCTCAAACAAATATTCTTCATGTTTGCGCTTGGTGTCTTGCCTCTCTCTTTCTCTCCTTTTATCTTGTTGTTTCTTTTCTTGTTTTGCATCCTCTAACTTGTCTAACTCATCAAGCAAACCCTCCCTACTGGTTTTTATCTCTTCCCTTTTCTGTTGGATTTTCTCTAAACTCATATTTTCTAACCTCTTATTTTTATTTTTATTTTTGTTTTAAAATCTACTATAAACGTGTTGCTCTTTTTCTCTTAATGACGCTTCCATTTCCATATCACTAATCTTTCTATTTTCGGTATATAGGAAGTCGTTAATATCTCTAATAAACCTTTTTCGATTTGGGGGCTCTTTACTAGCCAAAATCTCTGATAATTCAGTTCGGATTCGTATTTCTCGGTTATCCATTTTTAGCCCCTTTTTTCAAAATAATATGTTTGATTCATGCTGGGAAATTGGATTGATTTTTCCATCTCCCTAAATAACGATTTGGAATAATCTAGAAACTTACTTTCAACACCAAACCCAAATTCTTTTCTCATTTTTTCTATTAATCCATTTATGGAATTTGCTTCTACCCTAAAAGCCTTTGGTTTTGCTTTTCTTCTTAACTCTTTAGCCCATTTCTTAAAATAGCCCATTTTTATTAACCTTGAATTTTTACAAATACTCCCCCACATTTCGTACAGAATTGTAATTTAAGGTGGAGTTTCTTTTCTATCTCTACTAATTCGATAAGCTTTCTATCTCCGAAAGAAGCGTTCGGTCTAAGAGAGTGTCGGCATGTATCTTCTCTAGTTTTGCTTTCAATTATTTTTAATTTTGTGCTAATTGTATTAACTTTCTCTAATAACTCTTCAATAATTTTGTTTTCTGCCAATTTAATTCACTCCAATTCTTTTATTTTATTTTTTATTTTAATTTATATTATATAATTCGCTTAATATTTCAATAAGATAATCTATTTGATTAAAACCGAGTTCTGTGAGCTCATACTCAAAAGGGTGCTTATTTGGCTTATATGGATTACGTTTTCGTCTTAATAATCTACTCTTACGGTAATGCCGAATAGAACTATCTACAATGTTAATATCGATATCGGAGTCATTTTTCATAAGAAATAATGTTATATCATTAACCGTTGTGCTTAATCCTTGTGAATTCATTGATAATATACCATTTAATAGTTGAGATTGTCTAATCCATCGTTGTACCATATTATTTTACCTCCAAAAACTCTTTTATCCCGGTTGGTGATTTTGATTTAATTAGAGGTGGTTTTGGTTTTTGCTTAATTATAGGTTTAGAAGTTAGCACACTATCAAATATTTTTTTTAGTTGTTGGTCAACTATAGGTTTTGGTTTTCGTGCTTGGTCTATTATTTGACAGACTTCCTTGAAAAGCCTTGCCTTCTCTCTTTCGGCTTTCTCTTCTTCTGGAGTCTTCTTAAAGAGTTCCTCTCTCATAAACTTAGTTTGTTCTAACATTATCTCATTTTTCAATTTATTTATCTCATATTCATAATCGGGAGTGGTAAACTTATCAAGATTAATATTCTCTACATATTCTTCTATATCAAAAACCCCATTGTTTTGAATGATTTTTTCCATGATATCTAAGAATATATTGAATGAATTAATCCCATACTTAGTATAAATATAAGTGCTTAAAGCCTTACCCTTTTCACTCCCTACCAGCTTAGACCAGCCCATATCATCAAAGAATCGTATCATACTAACAGCGGGAGCTATATTTTCATCAAGATTAATACTCTTAAGTTTAGGAGTCCTATCTATAACAGTTTTGTCTAAATCTATCGCTTCAATCCTACTCTGTATTTTTATTTTTGGGCTCGGAATATGATATTGTTCAAGTATTTTTAAAACTTCCTTTATTGATATATCATAATTTTCAGCTAGATATTCTATTACCCTATTTTTATTCTGGTAATCAGTCTCAATATAGGTTTTAACCAAGCTTTCAGTATTGTTATTTTCCGAGTCACTACTCATTTTAAATCAAATCATTTTACTATAATCGTAATTGAAAATATTTAAAAAAAAACTATTTAACTTTAGTTAGCTTACTTATTTTGTTACTTTAGGTCGGACTATTTTCCTTTTTGGAGCTTTCTTAACCTTGCATCCATCCAATACTTCCTTGAACTTATCACGATTTGTTTTTAAGTCGGCTTTTGTCAAACCATCACCAGTTATCATATTTCCTTTTAGACCATCACTCATACACTTAGTAAACGTGTTTTGTTTTGCTCCTAATGGATAAATCCTTCTACCATTGGGGGTAATATGCCATTTCTTTCCGCCTTCCATAAAACTATTTTTTTTGGGTGCTATAATAATCACCTATTTTTTGGTTGTAATTTTTAATTATTTGTTTATTTCTTATACTCCTATATAAGTGAGAGTTCCGTTAACATTAACTTAACTGGGTTAAATCTCATTTTTCATATCATCAATATCAAATTGAAATAGTTTTATGAGCATTTGAGTATTCTCTAATGCCGACTCTTTAATATCGATTTCTAATTGGCTGTAATCAATATTCTCAACTATTCCCTTAATAAATGGGAGCATTTGTCCATATAGCATTTCTAATAAACCTTGCTGTAAGAAAAAAGGTTGAGGGTAATAATACTTATTATTTATATCCTCTGTCATTAAGATTAAGCCCTTTGAAATCATAATGTTAAGATTATTATGGATTCGTGTCTTACTCATACCTGAGAGCTCTACTATCTCAAATTGCCGTAATGGTCGCCCTGCTTCTATCATAACCTTCAATATACGTGGGCGTGAATCAGATTCATTTAGCTCTTTTTTTATGAAGTCTTTTGATTTATTATTGAGGTTATTTATATCACTAGGGTCAATAACTTTAAAATTTGTTCACGTTTTATTATATTTATTTAAAACTTTTCAATTAAAAGTCTTCTTAATTATACAATGTTCAAAGTTGCTTATAAATCATGTATTATTGATATACGACAAAACGTATATATACTATTATAGATACTATCAGAATAGGAGTATTGGCTTCCTAATGATATATTTAAAATCCTAATGATATATTTAAAACGAGTATATATACCAAATATATATACTTTTCGAACCTTTTCTAAGAATGTTTTTCTAAGTCCTCATTCTCTATATTTTGGAGTCAAATTTAGCATTCAAATTTAGTATCAAAATTAATATCTAATTTTATATATCAATCGTAACAACATACAAATTTACACCTATTTTTTTCATATATTTTCATACGACAATAATGGTTTTTTTAACATTTTCTAAAAAAGTATATATATTTTTCCTAATCAGTTTTATAATCATAGATAATAAGCCTTGAGATACCCATTCCCCCGTATTTATATCAGTTCGAAAATATTCTTAAGAATTTTACTCTATTTTTTAGAAAAATTAGCCCTGAATTTTGATAAAAATCTAGCGGTTTTTTTTGAGAAATTTCTCTAAAATGAAAGCTTTTTATTTTTATAATTAAGAAATGAATATCACTACAATATTATTTAATCATTCTATATACTTGTTCATTTATTTGATGTCTTTATGAACACTGTATATTATTTTCTAATATTCTTTATATTCTTGTTCAAAAGGCTTAAATTTTACTGTAAAATATACAGTTAGTTTTTATAGTTACTATTTTTTTACTATTCTTGATGTTTTTATGAAAACTTTTCATATTTACATTAATCTTCTATGGATTTGTTCAGAATATTTAAATAACAGTTTTGTCTATATTAAATTAATAAGAAAAGCTTGTCTTTTTTTGTTGAAAGCCATATAGAGCACTTGGCAAAGTTAATCAATAATTCACGTTTAATATTTGTTAGAGGATATTATTTCTTATTATTTGTTTAGCTGAAACGGGTGCTCTTTTCTACCCCTTTCTTACCCTCTTCCGAGCCTTTCGATTATTTCTTTTTTTAAAAAACTAGTACTATTTTTCACTAAAATTATATATAGAAAAAAAAGAATATGTTAGACATCCTCTAATTAATAAAAAACGTGGATACTAACTGATATCTGAAAAATCTAACAAATCTAATAATTATACCGACAATACTCTGAATAATTTCTTTGATAATTATTTTGAAAATTTCGAAGAAAATTTTACAAGTGAAAAAAACTTTTCTGAGCCTCAAAGGGTATCAAAGAGCTCACATGATATTGTTTTCTGTAAAAAATGCAAAAAGGAAGTTGTATATACAGCTCGAAATGGGATATGTTTTGAATGTTTTAGAAAAACTCCAGAATATAAGAATACGCAGAAGCCAGAAAAGAGAAATGAAAAGTGGACACTTCTGAGTAGTTTTAATTATATTGAAATTGAATTAGATTTGTATAGTAAATTTTGCTATACATTAGAAAGTTTTGGCTACAACAACAAAATTACATATAGCAAAAAGAAAAATATTAATTTCGATGGAAAAGGCTATAAAATAGTATTTCCCTATAAGAATAAAAAATGTTATCAACGATATAATGAGAAAAGGAAAATAGAATATTATGCTTGTATTAAACTACATTCTAAAGGCTTAGATATTAGAAAGGTAATAAGTAGACTATTAGATGATTTGAATAGTGTTGTAAAGGATAATAGCTTAACTAAAAGGTTTTGCCAAGCAATAATAAAAGATTTGAAAAAGTGCTACAACTTACCCTTTAAAAAATTTAACATTAGGTTCAAAAAAACAAAAAAATCAGAATTTCACATCACAAGTTCAAACTCAAAAACAGTGCATAATAAAAGTATGGATTTGGAGTTATTATTTTTAGAGAATATTGTTAGAGAATTAAAAAGTTGTAGAATTATAGATAAAAATTCGGTTAGGAATTTATTTAATCTTGGAAAAGTTAATAAAGGAAATAATTTACGCTTACATCAATTTCGCTATGTATTTAATACTATAGAATGGTCTAATTTGAGTAGAACTATAAGAGATACTCAGTTATCTATTTGGTCGCCAAATGAACAATCAATAATGCTTTCAATTGGGAGTAAACAAAATAAAGAGCTTTGTAATTTAGAGTTATTAAATAAAGGTTTTGAGCAAATAGCAGAGAGATTTAATATTTTTGAATATTTTAAAATAGCTAAATTGTTAATTGAAAAGGAAGTTAATATTGAGCTTGGAGTAGATGTTTTAAGCTCAGAAGAGGAAATAAGAGAATTAGGATTTGAATTTTTACCAAAAACCTATAAGATTTATGAAACTACGTTTTGGTTTGATAAATCAAGAAGAGATGGTATAATAGAATTAGATATAAGTTTTAATTGTAGATTAACTAATTTGGTAAAAGCATTTAAGCTAATAGAATCATACAATAGATATGTTTCTCTCTATGAGAAAGGAATAATCGAGAGTGAAAGTTTTGATATTGCCCCCTCGATTGAGAAGGGATGTTCTATTAGAAACGTTTCTGCTAACTTTAAGGAAAACTATAATGAGCTTCAAGATTTTATAGCTTTCAGTTTATTAGAGCCAAAAACAAACAAAATTAAAAATCAAGAAATTTCTTGATGTTTTGCCACAAATTTGTGGCTCAGGAAAGAAAATTCAAATCTAACAAAAAAAGCGCCACAATTAAATTAAATGAGAGCTGATAAAAAAATGGTTGAAGTAATAAATATGCCCGACAGTCAATATTATAGATGTTTGAAATGTTTAGAGCTAAGGTTTGCCTCTGAGCTTGTTTATATTGATGGTTTGGGTTATTTATGTGAGTTTTGTATTGCTGAGGAGTAAGGTTTTTACTCTTTTCCTTTTTTTAGTTTTTGTATACGTATACAAATCATTTATATAGCTGTAAGATGATTATGTAATCAATGCCAATTAGAAAAAAGAATCTGAGCATACTTATAGAGAAAAAGATAAAATTCTAGTTCTTGATGATTTAGTTCTCAAAGATATTGATGATTATCTCTCAGAGCATACAGATTATATTATACTCAAATCTTAAGAGCTATTTTGTTTTTATCGGCAATCTTAAGGTGTGTAGTCTTATTCTTCAAGAAAATATAAGTTATATCTCAAAATATAAGTTATAATTCATAGTCACCAGAGCTCTCAATGAATAGAGAATAACAAATAATAAGTTATAAAAGTAAGAGCCCACAGAGCTCTCTCAAAAAAAGTCCGAAAAAAACCAAAAAAAAGGTTAATATAAATATCGACTTTCAAAAAATCGATTGAATTTGGGCTTTTTAAGATATGTTTTGAATTCGGAAACTTTTGCTTTTTTAAAAAAATCGGAAATTTCTTTCACGTTTTCAAAATCAATATTCCTAGCGCTTTAATAAAAAAAGTAAAAAAAAGGGAATTTAAATTTCAATGTTATAGGGTGGTTTTAATTTCTTTGAATATTTATACTTTCCATTAACACTAAATCTCGCTTTTAATATAGATAGGTCAGTAATCGTATTTTTGAAATCTTTATATTCTAGAAATACAAATGCAGAGCCACCAGTATCTAACACTTTAGGAAGCTCATCTCTATAATGATTAGGGAGGTTATATTGAAGAGGAAATAGTGCCTCTTTTGTTTTGGGATTAAAAAATTGAATTGAGGATATACGAATAGGCAACTTCCCTTTATTAAGAATTGAAGCCTTTATACCACTTAAATGTTGATTATTGCCAAATCCAAACATAGTTATATGTGAAATGTCTGTTGTAATCCTACCTTTTCTATCACTTAAATACCATATTATATAAGGACTTATTATAACTAAACCCGTGAAAATAATTTGGATTAATCTAAGAATTAAACTATATACCTCATATTCATTCATTATAATTAAAGGTAACAAAACGAGCTTTATAAATATTTTTGCCCCCTAAAAATAAAAAAAGTATAAAAAAAAGTTAATTATAATTTATTCCATTCTTCCCAATTTATGAAATCTTTCATTGGTTTCCCTGAGTAGCGTATTAGGACTCTATTGTTTTCAACTTCGGTTGAATTAATTATCATTTTATCTTTAACCAATTTGGTTGCGTAAAATTTTACTTTCCCTACTGTCCAATTAATTTTCTTACTTATCTCGTATCCTGTCATATTTGGGTTTTTGTCTATGAAATCATACAATAACCATTTATTATCGAGTGCTTTCTTCCTCCTTAATTCATTAGCTTTTAGCAAAATATTTTCTCTTTTCATCCTATATTCCACCCTAAATGAATTTCGTTTTTTATTTTACTAATTAATATTTTTACTCATTATTTTGATAACAGTTATTTAAACTCAATTTATATATTTAAATCTTTTCCGAGAAAAAATATTTTGTATGGTATTATTTACTTTTAGATTATAGAAATTCCCTTTAAATGCCATTTTCAATAATTTCTTCTTCTTCCTTTAACACCTTACAGGCACTTATCCCTTTTTTAGTTAAACTATAAGTTCTTTTCCCTCCTGAAGGTTTTTCTCCAACAAAACCATTGGAAACTAATTTGTCTAAGGATTTCCTAAAGTATTTTAGATTTGATTTTTCGGGAAAAAACTTTTGAATAAAGGCTCTTGACCAACGAGCATTCAATTGACCTTTATTTGCTTTACAAACTGCAAGTAAGGTCAGTTTTTGAGTCCTGTTTAAATCTTTAAGCTCTTTCATTCCTGAATCAATGTTATCATAATTTATTTATGAAAGCGTTTTCTATCTTAAAATATTCATTATTAAGAGATTGATTATAATATATTTTATTCTTGTTTTAAAAAAAAGTAATAAAAAAAAAGGGATTTGTTCTTTTAAGCCTAATATGAATGTTTATATGTAGAATCCTTAAGAAGTTCTAAAACATTTTTATTGAGCTTTAAAAATTTAGTTGTTAAATCATGCATTTTCTCTTTAAGTTGCTTATTTTCTGTTTCTAGCTCTCGAAATCTTTCTGGTTGAATAAAGAATTCTTTTATGATATCTCCATTATCAAATGTATGATTGCATTTCCAGCAAAACACGTTTTCATTTCCATTTTCCGCTTTACAAATTGAACAATACTTAGGTTCGTGAGTTTTCGGCTTAGTTTCTTTAGGTTTTGTTTCTAAGTTTCTTTTAATTCTCATTTTCTTAATTAGGTCTTGGTCTGTAATGTGAAAATAGATTTTTGCCATTTGAGAATCTTTAGTCCAACCAGCAAATTTTCGCAATGATGGTTCATTAAAATCGTCAATAGCAAGTTCCGTCAATCTTGAATGTCTAAATATATGAGGATTTAATGGTTTTGATTCCCATTTGTTTCCATATTTTTCAATCAATCTTTTTTTGATACCAATAAGAGTACTATTTAAATTTCTCGCACTTTTATATTCAAAAATGTAATCATCTTGTTCAAAACTGTTTGCATTAAACCATTCTTTAAGGTAAGGTATAGAATCAAATAAAGGGATATTCCTTTCTTTTGTTTTGGACTCTTTAACAAACAAATTAGCATAATCGCCTTTAAATGTAATATGTTTAAATTTAATTCCTAAAACCTCTCCACGTCTTAAAGCGCCCTCATACATTACTATAATTAAGGTTCTCAATTTCAAATTGCTATTTTTTAGTATTAATTCTAAATCCTCTCGTGTTATTAATTCATTCTCATTGATTTCTCTCGGTTTTCCATTATATTGTTTAGGATTTATCAAATCAGCTAATTGAGTTCTTTTTGAATATCTAAGATATTTATTAATGCGTGAGAGATATATCTTTCTTGAGGTATCTTTTGTTAGTGTTTTATTAAACCATTCACTATTAAGAAAAATTAAAATATCCTTCTTAGTTATGGTTTTTATATTGTTCTTTTGAGTTATTTCAAACAATTTATCAATAGCTATTAAATCGGCAAGTTGAGTATTTAATGCTCTACCCTTCAATTGAGTTGTAAAATACTCGTTAATGTTATTGTTATCACTTTGGATTCTAATCAGTATTGTATTAATCCATTCCTGAATACTCTCATCTTTTTTTGAATCTATATAAAAATTTTTTGTGGCACTCATAATAAAAATATATTAATTAAGATTAATAAATGTCACTTTTTTTTCACATATTTTATATAAATGACGTGAAACTAAATAAAGATTCTTTTACTAAAATCTCCAAAAATCCCTTTATTTATCATGCAAAAATAAACTTAATTTTAAATGCTACAATTTAATATTTAGGTTTAGATACCAAAACAATACTAGTTATGATTTGATATGAATAGTATGAAATATGAAGAAATAAAATCGAAGATTGAAATTGTAGTAAATAATCCTATAAAACGTTTTAAACCCAAAGAATTAAAAGGAATAATTGAAAGATATCATCAAAATCACACTAAATCAAAGGAAATTTATGAACGAATGAAAAAAGTTATACCAGGGGGCGTTGAACATAATTTAAGTTTCAATTATCCTTTCCCATTAGCTAGTAAGCGAGTATTCGATTGTTATATGGAAAGTGTAGATGATGTTATATTTACAGATTATTTAATGGACGGAGGACCGATAATTCTTGGTCACAATCACCCTCAATTAACAGAAAGAGTAATCGAAGTGATACGGGAGTCAGGTCCTTGTCATGGACTTACAAGTGAATATGAGTACCTCGCAGCTGAGCAATTGCAAAAACATTTTCCATCATGTGAACTTATACGTTGGTTACAATCTGGAACTGAAGCTGATATGCTAGCAATAAGGGTTGCCAGAGTGTTTACTAGAAGGAAATGGATTGTAAAAATGGGCGGGTCCTATCATGGGTGGAGTGACCAGCTCGTTTTTGATATGAAAATGCCAGGAACTCTTAGGATGGAATCACATGGTATTCCTAAGCAGGTCTTAGAATATACTTTATCTTCACCTCCTAATGATATTGAAGCACTAAGGGAATTATTTAGGGAAAAGAAAAAGATCGCTGCTGTGCTTATTGAACCTCAAGGGGGTGAATCAGGCGCAACACCAACAAGACCTGGCTTCAATAAAGAAGTAGAAGAATTATGTCGAGAAAAGGGAACCCTACTCATTTCCGATGAAGTTGTTTCAGCCTTTAGATTAGACATGGGAGGGGGTCAAGCTTATTTTGGATATACTCCAGATTTATCTGTTTTTGGCAAGATTGTAGGTCATGGATATCCCTCGGCAGCAGCTCTTGGTGGGAGAGAAGAAATAATGAGATTATGTGCAGCTGGTGTAGGCGGAGTAGGTGCTAAAAGAGCATATTGTGGGGGCACGATCGCCGCAAATCCTCTCACATGTGCCGCTGCATATTACGCTATAAAATTAATAGAAGAAACTAATGCAACTGAGAAGACTGTTAAAGCTGGTACACGTTTATCAAATAAAATAAATGAATTGTTTGATAAGCATAATTTACCTTGGTTCTCCTATAATTTTGGAGGGACAGTCCACTTTCAAACAAGTTATCCTTTTGGTCTGGATATTAAGGATCCAATTCAGGGACCTCAAATAAAGGAACGTAAAGAATTTATGGAGCATATGGGAGCAGCATTAGTGGATCAAGAGATCATTTCTGTTGCAGGAAGTAGATTCTACACGTGTATGTTACATACTGATGAAATCATTGATGAAACAATTCAAAAAATAGATAAAATTTGCCAGAAAATCGAATGAGCTTTAAACCTCAAAAGCCCATTCTCCATTTCTCATTATAGGTTCTGTTTTGCCATCCTTATTTATCCCATCAACATCCATTTTATCTGATCCAATCATAAAATCAATGTGAGTTTTGCTAATATTTCCACCAACTGCAGAAAATTCATCATCAGACATATTTTCACCGTTTTTCAAAGCAAATTTAAAACCTCGACCTATAGCAATATGTGATGAAGCATTCTCATCAATCAGAACATTATAAAAAAGCAATCCTGATTGTGAAATAGGCGAGCTATACGGCACAAGTGCGACCTCCCCTAATCGTCTAGCACCTTCATCGGTTTCAAGAATTTTATGTAAATATTCCTCTCCTTTTCTTGCAGTTGCTTCTACAACTTGTCCCTTAGAAAATGTTAAACTAAAATCTTCAATCATAACATCAGTAGGGAGAGGTTTTGTAGCAGTCACAACACCTTCTGTTTTATCCTTATGTGTTGTTGTAAAAACCTCCTCAGTAGGTATATTTCCTACAAAATCAATACCACTTTGAGTTCTAAATCGGGCACTTCCCCATATATGGCCCTTAGGTAGCCCAATTGTGAGATCTGTCCCAGGACCAACAAGTTTTAATGAAATATATCGCTTTTGATTCAAATACTCACTCCTAACAGCGAGCCGTTTGATATGCTCCTCCCAAGCAGCGATTGGGTCTTTATTTTTCACCCGACATATATCAAAAATTGTATCCCAAAATTTAGCTTTTTGATCCTTTTGAGGAACATCAGGAAATACTTTTTCTGTCCAACCATCAACAGGAGCTGTTATAGCTGTCCAATTCATGGCACTTTTAGAAATTAAATCACTAAAAGTCTTTCGATGCTTAAGGTATGTTTGACGTGCAGTTGACATTAAATCCAGATCGTGTCCTTCGAGTAAATCAGGATTGTAAGCTGAAAAAAGAAGTATAGAATCGCCCTCTTTACCAAATTTATATTGACAATCAGTTCTCCATGTAGGATATTCTTCAAATGAATCTCGTGGAGCATGCTGAAATCTGATTAGTCTCAATTGATTATCATCCCACATCACCTCAACTAATCTTGCTCCAATCTGATAGGCTTTTTTCGTAATTATCCGAACTAAGGGTGCTAATTCAATTGGTGCCCCATAATTATATGTAATGGGTCCACCGATCAATAGACGTTGTCCAGGTTGCACATTCAGACCAATTTTTACTATTACATCAGCAAATTTTTCTAAATTCTTTTCAAATTCTGAGGACATTAATATCACAATATTGATTGCTAATTTTTATTATAATTTTTACTTTGTTCTAAATCTTTTTATAAATATCGATTTATATCAAATTTAGACTTCAAAAACCCACTCACCATTTATCATAACTGGTTCAACTGTACCATCATCTAGTACACCATCAATATCTATCTCTCCTGAACCAATCATGAAATCAATGTGTACTTTACTGATATTACCCCCTGCTGCTGTGAATTCCTCATCGGACATCTTTTGTCCATTTTTTATACTAAATCTTATACCTCTACCAAAAGCTATATGACAAGAAGCATTTTCATCGATAAGAGTATTAAAAAAAAGAATTCCCAATTTAGAAATAGGAGAGCTGTGAGGGACCAAAGCCACTTCACCCAAATATGATGCCCCTTCATCTATACTAATTAAATTTTGGAGATCTTCCTCTCCTCTTTTCGCAGTTGCTTTAACAATTTTTCCTTCTGAAAATTCAAACTTCAAATCTTCAATTAAACTCCCCGCATAGTTAAGAGGTTTTGTTGATGTTACGAAACCCTCTGTTTTTTTATAATGTGGTGTTGTAAACACTTCTTCAGTAGGTACATTTACAGGATGCTCTATCCCACTTTTAGTTGTCATAGCACCACTTCTCCATATATGATCCTTAGGTAAACCAATTGTTAAATTTGTTCCAGGGGCGCTATACTTCAAGGCGATATAATGCTTTTTAGTAAGATAATCGCTTCTTTCCTTGAGTCGATTAATGTGATCTTGCCAAGCTAAAATTGGATCTTCAGATTTTACTCTGCACATTTCAAAAATCATATCCCATAATTTTTCTTTTCTCTTATCTAATGGTAAATTGGGAAAAACTTTATTAGCCCATCCATCAATAGCACATGCTATATAAGTACTGTTTACCGGATGATCTTTATTCAATTTTACTATTTGCTCGGTTCCTTTAAAGTACGTTTGTTGGGAAAGTTTTAACTTTTCAAGATCTTGTCCAATAAGTAAATCAGGGTTATGTGCAATAATTAAAAGGACTGGATTACCTCCTTTAACATGATTATACATAAAATCAAATTTCCATTTAGGAAATTCGGTAAATGTGTCGAGAGGAGCATGTTGGAAACGAGTTAAGTGAACTTTCTCGTCATACCACATTACTTCAACAAATCTAGCTCCAATTTGATATGCTTTTTTCGTAATCAACCGAATTAGGGGAGCTAATTCAATAGAAACTCCAAAAGTAAAGGGACTAAAAATACATAATTTTTGTCCTGATTGAAGATTAAGAGCTACTTTTATTATTACTTCAGCATATTTTTCTAAATTTTGTTCAAATTCCGAAGACATTAAAATCACATTATGTTTTGTTAATTTTTACTTTGTTTTAAATGTTTTAATAATTATTGATTGATATACTTTAAAAGCACACTCACCATTTCTCATAACTGGTTCATCTGTTCCATTATCTAATACGCATCGATAAGCACAGCATCACCAGCTTTAACAAATTCAAATTCTGTCTCAGTTTGCCGTGTGGGTAATTTTTCAAAAGAATCTCTTGGAGTATGTTGAAATCGAATTAGTTTTAATTGATCATCGTCCCACAATACTTCAATCCAAATTATATTCAAATTCTGAAGACATAGATTTATACATAAATTATGCTTATTATTTAAAATAAAATGCGGTTTTTACTGAACTGTTTTCCTTTTTATTTGAAGCTACCTCTAACGCATCCTTATAATCATCTATAGGGAACTTATGTGTCAAGAAATCTTTAAAATTAACCTTACCTGATTCAATTAAATCTAAAGCAATTTGAAAAGTCCGTTGTTTTTCTCCATTTATGATATCATAACTATATACAATTGAAGGAATAATTTGGGCTTCCTTAACTATTAATGGACTCCAATCAATTTCCATAAATGCAGGAAAGCCGATCATAATTATAGTTCCATTATATTTAATTAACCTTATAGCATTTGACATTGACGAAGCACTCCCAGCAGAATCAATAACAACGTCTATCCCATTTTCTAATAGCATTGCATCTTCCATCATCGGATTAACTATTTTAGCTCCAATTTTTTTCCCAATTTTTTTGATATGTAGATCCTTTTTCACGATAAAAACATCGTCCGCTCCAAATTTTTTAGCGAGTTCTGATTGAAAAGGATATTTTGCTATTGCAATAATTTTGCAATGACTAAATGCTTTTAAAGCAATAATAGTAGCTAAACCAATAGTTCCGCATCCTATAACCACACAATTATCATTTTCTTTAGGTAATTTCTTGAAAACACCATGAATGGCTGTGGCTAATGGTTCAACAATTACAGCTTCTTCAAATGAAACTGAATCAGGGATTTTGTATAATTGGGTTTTGTGAGCCACAAGAAATTCTCCCCAACCCCCACCAATATCTTTACATAATCCGGTGAGTATACCTGGAGGTATAATACCTTTATCTAAATTTGAACATAAATTATTATTTCCATCCTTACATGAAGTACATTTTTCAACTTCTCTCACTTCACATCCAAGAATAGGTTCAACTACTACTCTATCACTCACTGAAAAATTATCAACATTACTTCCAATTTCAGTAATAGTTCCTGAAATCTCATGACCAAAAATTGCTGGAGTTGAAGAGAAAACAATTAACGCTTTGGAAAAATCTAAAGCCAAAGTATTTAAATCTGTTCCACAAATTCCCCCCAATTTAACTTTAATCTTAACCCAATTATCATTGATTAAATTAACTTCAGGTATCTCATCTAAGTCGATAAGTTCATAGATTTTATGTTTATAATCTAAATCTAATGATGCTTTTTGCATCATATTCGCTAATTTTTCAAATTTTACATTTAATGCTTTCAAGCTTTCACCACTAATTTTTTCTCTCTCGGGAGTTACTTAGAACTATTTTAATTATTCCCGAATATTTTATTTTATTTCAAATCTTTTTTAAAACTATCCTTTTATTATGAATGTTAAATGGAATAAAATATGGGAAAACAAACCGAAATTACTGAGCCTTCAAATTTATTTACTAATGATGGATCTCTTGTTCAAAGAGGGTGGTCAAGAAAACCAATATTAAAATATAATAAAGAAAATATTGGTAAAGGCTGGTCTCGTATTAAAGAGTGGGATCATTTCTCTGTATTGAATGAACAATTTGGATTTCAAGATAATTTAATCGATTTTATTAAAAAATGAAGTTAATAATTGTATGCAAAATTAATAAGCAAATCATCAATTATTCAAATAAAAAATCAATATAAAAGAAATGATTGATGAAGATAAGTTATTTGAAGCAGCTCTCATAATCAAAAATTCTAATTATATTGTGGTATTTTCTGGTGCTGGAATTTCTACAGAATCTGGAATTGATGATTTTCGTAGTCCTGGAGGTTTATGGGAACGTTACAATCCAAATATTTATGCTAGTTATCAGTATTTTTTACAGGATCCTTCTCTTTTTTGGAAGATGCATAAAGAAGTAGAAGATCTTGTTGGCACAGCAGAACCTAATCAATCGCATTTAACTATCGCTGAATTAGAAAGGATGGGCAAAGTAAAAGCTGTGATTACGCAAAACATTGATATGTTGCATCAAAAAGCAGGAAGTGGAAAAAACGGTGCTAAAGTTTACCAATTGCATGGAGAATATGGAAAACTTCATTGTATCAAATGTAATATGGAATTCAAATACGATGAAATAGATACGAAAAATGTGGAATACCCTGTATGTGAGTGCTCTGGTTACATTAAACCTAAAGTAATCTTATTTGGCGAATCTCTTCCACATGGGGTTTTAGAAGGAGCGAGGAATGAGTGTACTAATGCAGATTGCTTAATTGTTGTAGGAAGCTCTCTCTTAGTTTCACCAGCCAATTTTATGCCATCAATTGCTAAACAATATGGCGCTAAGCTTATTTTTATAAATAGAGAAAATACAATTATGGATGATCTAGCTGATGTATTTCTAAAAGGTAGTGCTGGTGAGATTTTCACACAGTTACTTAAAATCATAAAAGTTTAATATAAAAGTTTGAGTTTTAAAAAAACTTCTGAATTCATTCAGCTTTCTTTATTTCTCTATGCTCTTTTGTTATTAAAAATCTGATAATCTCGGTGATATTTTTTATTCCGTGATAGACTTTAATAGAATCTAATTTATCGAATAAATCTTTCTCTAATGAAATGTGAAATTCATGTTTTTCATTGTCCATTAGTATATTTTTTAATAATTTTCTATAATAAGTTTACGATTTTTTGGATTCTTTATGGATTCTTTTGGATAGAAATTGGATAATTTTATAAACTAGTAAATATCTATAAAAAATGAAAGAAAAAGTAACAGCAAATCATATACGATCAATTAACTTTACTTTCATAATTGGTTTTTTAAGAGTTTTCATTTCCTTAATTCTTTCAATAGTTTTTTTAATAAGAAAAAAAAATACAAAACTAAAAATTTCTAATTGAAAAATGAGTGAACTATTAATTGCAATATTTATACTCATAGGTGGAATAGCTCTTATTATATTCGCTAGTATACATGCGGTTAAACACTCTGCTATTTTAGCTGCAGCTTTAGGAATATCTCCATTAATAATTGGTATTACCTTGGTTTCTATCGGAACAGATATTGCAGAAATTTTTAATTCAATCATTTCTTGTTCATTAGGCCATGGGGATATTGATGTGGGTGATTCTGTGGGTTCAGATTT
The DNA here is from genome assembly GCA_036478875.1 of Promethearchaeia archaeon. GTDB lineage: Archaea > Asgardarchaeota > Lokiarchaeia > Sigyniarchaeales > SOKP01 > Loki-b32. Next base: position 29,568 of record JAZGEW010000111.1, read on the forward strand.
GACACAACTTACCTTAGTGTTTGGATTGTTACCTTTAATTACTGGAGTAATCTACATTCATAGAAAGGATATAATTATTTTAGGTGCATGTGAAATCTTATCGTTGATAGTTATCTTTACAATTGTTGAGAAAGGATATATCACAAGACTAAACGCAATATTAATGGTTGGAAGCTTAGGAATTTATATTTGGTTGATATACAATGCTAATAAGGAAAGTATTATGGAAAGGGTAGAAATGATTGAGAAAATCGAAGCTCCTAAAAGCAAAAAATTTCACCTCCTTATAGCAGGTTTAGGATTTGGTGGTGTAACATTAGCTTCTTATATGATTGTTGAATCAGTTATAATTATTTCAAGTGTTCTGAACATTCATGAATATATTATTAGCTTTTTTATCGTTGCTGTGGGCACCTCACTTCCAGAGTTGGCTGTAGACATTAATGCTCTCAGACTAAAACATCATTCAATAGCCATTGGAGACATTGTTGGCTCATGTATAGTAGATTCAACACTTTCTATAGGGATTGGGCAAGTTTTATTTCCACAAGCAGTAACAGCTTCACTTGCAGTACCTACAGTTCTCTATACTTTAATTGCAAGTTTAATAGTTTTTGTAACAATTGCTACAAGACGAAAAATTGATAAAAAAGCTGGAATTTTATTTATATCGCTTTATTTTCTGTCTTATGTATTTTTATTTGCTTTTTGGATATGAGTTTAGATTTTATTTATAAAAAGTTGATTTAGATTGGCATATAGAATTTGCATACTGCACACTGATTAGCCCTTAATCTCTTTTCTGGTCCTAAAATTATTAGTCTTTCACTTATATCTCCACCACATTTTGGACAGCTTTTAGCAAAATTCTCTTTGATAGAATTCAATACTTTTTGTATTCCCTTTTCCAAATTTAATAATTCATTAGCATTTTGGATGATTTTATCGGCTGAAATCATACCAATACCTTTAATCCAAGCTAACTGTTCTGGTTTTGATTTTGCAATCTCTTCTATAGACTTTACACCTGCCTTTACTAGTCTTTCAGCTGCCGTTGGACCAATGCCTCGAACTCGAACTAATTCTTCAATCAAAAAAATCTTATTCTAATGCAAATTTTGAATCTAATTATATATAATAATGTTAATTAGACAAAATAAAATTTGAGATGGTTAAATGTAAATAAAAATAAAAATAAAATAAAAAAAAATAGATATTATTTCTCTAATTGGCGACCTACTCCGTTATACATTAAATATCCACCAGCAATCGCTAAAATCAAACCTATTGCACCCATTACCAACCTAAATGTTGGATCATTCAAAAAGTTCGATATGAAAATTCCATACATAAAGATTATTAAAGCAGCCGCTCCAAATATAAAAAATTTCCATTTCTTTCGTAATTGATCATCTTCAAATTTTTTATATATCAGGAAGGAAAAGTAGAAGAAAAGACCAGTTGGGATAGATTCAATAATTAAAAGGTAAATAAAGAAAGCAGGCATCCAATGGGGGCTCCAGCTTTCAGGATCAATTTTTACACCAATTCCTTCAACATAAACAAAGAAGATCATGCAAAACAAAGCGATACCATAGACTATGAGAATTACTAACTGTTTAATGGGAGTAATAACCTTTTCTGATTTTAATAGTATTAAATCAAAAATTACCAGAAATATACTTGAATAAAAAATCCCAAAATTCGTTATAAAGTTCATAAACAAAATAACAGGTTCAAATTCTAATGGATCAAGTGGAGCGTAAAAGAAATTCATGAGTAGTCCAAATCCTGCCGATAAATAGAATCCTGAAAATATTATGTTTAATCGTTTTTTATCTCTTTTAAGAATTTTATATGCTAAAAATATAAAAAAAAAGCAAATAAATCCTTGAGCTACATACACAGTTAATGCTCTTGATATTGTCATTCCTTGATATAGACTCATATTAAAACCACATTAAACCTTAATTTAAATTTAAAATAAATTTAGTTAATGTAACAATTTATCAATCTATATTTATTATTGTTGCTTTTTTTCCCAACAGTAAAAATATTGCTTTATTTTAATCATTCTAATAAAAAAAATAAGTAATGTTATTCAAGTTGACGTCCTACACCATGATATATTAAATATAATGATATAAGAGTAGGTAAAGATATAAGTGACCAAATGAATCTAAATGTATCATTGTTTAATGTGTTAGAAAAAGACGTTCCATAATAGAGAAAAAAATAAGCAGAAATGCCAATCAAGAAATATTTCAATTTTTTTTTTAGATATTCATTCTCGAATTTTGTATATATCTTTATTGAATAATAAAGATTTGGTAAAATCACAATACTTGTACAAACAATAATCGAATATATGAAAAATATCCAACTCCAATCCGGTTTCCAATTTGTACTCTCATCTATAATTATTCCATTTGGAATAAATAAAAGACCCAATATTAATAATCCAAAAATTACCAAAAGTAGTAGCTGAAATTTAATCTTAATCTTTTCAGCAGGTTTTATAAGAATCAATGTAAATAATAGAAGAAAAACCATTGAAAAACAAAATAGATAATATGTCAGAAAATGCATTATATAAACAATTGTCGCATCAAATATGTTTGCGTAGATTATATTTATAATACCCCCAATGGCAGTAGTTAGATAAAAACTACTTAAATAAAGATGTAAATGCTTTTTACCTCTTTTAAGTACTATATATGCCATGTATAGAAAAAATAAAGCAAATCCACCTTGAACCAAGTAAATTTGAACAAATCTAGCAAAATCCATCGTGTTTACTTTCCCAATCAATAAAAAAATTATAAAATTTTGTCTAATAAGTAATATTACTTATTTTGTTTTTTTAATTTAAAAGGTTATGAAATAATATTGTTTTTAGTAATAGTAGAACGTATTAATAAAAATATAACTTGGAAATCTTAATACAAAGTAGAAAATAATTTAATTTATGACGATTAGGATTTTTAGTAATTATATTTAAATTTGTCCTCATTGTTTTTATAAGTTATCGATTTTCTATATTTTTTGTAATAATTCTCTATTAGTAATAAAGCATAAGTTTTCAATCAGCTCAAAAGTCTTTTTCCATACTCTTTAGCGGTTTCAAACAATTCTGGACTTGAATATTGAAATCTTATAATGAAGTCATTAAGAATTGTGTTGTATATCTCATTTACATCTCTATTTTTATTAAAAATTTCAAAACAGTATATAAAATTCAAATCCTTTGTAGTTTTTTCTAATTGAAATCTACTAATTTTAAATTTTTTTGAAGGAGTTTTACTAAAAATGTGTTCAATATTCATCCCAACTAAAATTGATAAACCTTGAAAAGAGAATGTGTCATTAAATTCTTCTATCAATAGTTTATTTATAATACTGAGTGAATCTGGCTTATATAAGTCTAGTGAAAGAATTATTACGTCAAGTGTTTGAATATTTTCAAAATCATAGATTAAATTCTCTAGGTTTTCATGTAAATAAATCTTAATTTTAACTGGTATCTGTTTGAAAACTATTAAAAATTCAGAATAATCATCAGAAAGATTAGATTTTATAACAGAATTAGCTAAGCTTTCTAAGAAAATTTCTTTTAATTGTTCTCTATTACCAATGATTCCAATGCGCAAACTATAGCTAATTTTCTTCAAGAAATTTCTTTCCAAAAATAATTATTATTGTATTTAATTTTCTATTATTAAATTATTTTGATATCATCAAAGTAGAACTTTTAATTTAAATTAAGATATCTACTTAAATACTGTTTGATTTTAAATGCAGCGTGTCTATTTCGAATTAATTTTCATGGTTATTGTCTGGAGCTTTTCATTTGTTGTTGTTGATATTGCTGTAGAATTTATTCCACCTTTGTCCATTGCTTTGTATCGATTTATAATAGCATCTTGTACTTTTCTGATAATTGATATATACTTTAAGATAAAAAAGAAAAACAACTTACCAATAAGAGATGAAGGAATTAAAAAACAAAAATTCTCAAGAAATGAATGGATTTTAATTATAATCTCAAGTTTTACAGGTGTTTCACTATTTTTCTTTGCTCAATATTCCGCGATCGAAATTATTGGTCCTTCTCTTCCTGCATTGTTTGTTTGTTTGATAACACCCGTTATTATTACTATTTTAGCCTTAATTTTTTTCAGTGAAAAATTAAATGCTTTTAAAATAATTGGATTTGTAATCGCGACAATTGGAGGATTGTTATTAGTAACAGGAGGTGACTTTACAACTCTCGCACCGGAATCTCCTAATTTTCTTGGTTACTTGTTTGCATTAATGACTCCAGTATTGTGGGCGATCTATTCTACATCAACTAAAAAATTATCCCAATCCAACTCAAGTAACACTATAAATAAATATATTGCATATATTGGTACATTTGAATTGTTTATTTTTATTTTATTGAACGGTGAACTTCTAGTTTTCATTAAAAACTTTTTAAATATTCAATTATTCATCTGTGCCATATATTTAGGATTTGTGTGTTATGTATTAGGTTATTTTATCTGGCAAAATTCGCAAAAATTATTAAAATCGTCTAATGCCGCCTCATTTTTGTATATTGAGCCCTTTCTTACCTTAATCTTTTCATTTTTACTTCAAAGAAGTGAAACAATTGTTTTATGGAATATCCTTGGTGGAATTATTGTATTAATTGCTGTACTTGTCATTAATTATAAAGGAAAAAACTAAAAAAAAAATAAATTAGATTATTCTAATTTTAAAAGTCTTTTTACCCAACCTGGTAATATAAAACCGATATAATAAAATGTACTTGAAAGCATCATAAATGTTCTAAAAATAACCAAAGTAAAAGGCTTTAATGGTAAAAATCCGTCTCCTATTACACCAATAGCAAAGAAATTAAATGAAAGCATTAGAAATCTACCCTTCCATACAATTATTGGATTTTCTTTTTCTTTAAGTGAAGCAATAGCAAAATCATTCCCTGTCACCGTACTGACAATGAGAGAAAACCCTATAAATCCTAATACAAGACCTTTATAACTAATATCAATAGGACTATCTTTGATACCAATTAATCCATCAATCGGGGCTCCTGAAGCAATGAATAAGAAATAGGTCAAGTATGTATAAAATGCTATTGAAATACACATAGTAATGATTGTCATATGGTTTTTATATTTTGGATGTAATGCTGGCATATATATCTGTAACCAAGAAATTAAAGCTATAGGTACTCCAAGAGTTCCCAATAGGACATACATAGGATATGCAATTTCCTCTCTTGTAATTAACCAGTATACATATCCAAATCCGCTGGGGTACCAGGGAGACATGGTAAAAATAATTGCTAAAAAGAAATAAAATAGTACCTTTTCCTTCGTTTTAATGTATTTATAGAGCACGATCCCGCCATATAACTATGCTATAGCGACAGCTAGAACTCCGAAAAATCCAGATAATTGAGTTAAATCCTCTAATTCAACAAATAACATAATATTCACATATAGAATTTGAGAATTTATTTGATAATAATTATTTGTTAAAAGTATATTTAATATTTGTCTGATCTTACTTTTTGTCATTATTCAGTTCAATTTGATTGAGATGTTTCTATTTGTGTCAATTAATAAAGAATTGGCAGTTTTTATTCAAAACTTTTTTAATAATATTTTATTCTTGCGTGCAATCTACACAGGGATTGGATGTTATATCCTTGGCTATTACATTTAGCAAAAATCTCAAGCTAAGTTTAAATCATCAATATCCGTTTCATTTCTATATATTAAGCCTCTTATTACTCTTTTATTTTCTATTTTATTCCAAAGAAGTGAAATAATCTTGTTGTTAAACATCTTGGGAGGAATTGATGTTCTGATCGCTATTTTGACAATTAATTATGAAAAATTTTAGTTTACAAATATAAGCAACTTTTATCATAAACTAAAGATTTTTAAATTTCTTTTTTCTTATTCTTCTAGGGATATAGTACCACAAAATCGCTTATTTAAATAAATCATAATTAGAGAATATTTTTCTTGAATTCATGAATGAACATAATATTACAATTTCAGAAGAAATTTATAAAAGATTAACGGATTTAAGCAAAACTTTAAGTGTAAATATAAATACATTAATCGAATTAGCATTTTATGAATTTTTTGATCTTGTAGTGAGTGATCCATACATATTTCTTGAAAAAGTTGGGATAATTGAACGATTACAAAAAATTATTACTGAAGAATAGACTTCATTTAGCTTCTGGAATTAAAGTAATAAAATTACACCCTTGTGAATAATCTTCTTTGATTTTATCCTCAACCCATATACGTCCATTATAAAATCACTCTGTCTAAGTAGATTTTTATCCATTTTTTTCAATATGTTTGTCTTTTAGTAATAATTTCAGATGACTCAAATATAATTCAATTAAGCATCAATTTTAGTTACTAGTTTCCTTTTTGTGAAGGTCATTTATAAAAATATCATTATTTATTACTATCAAAAGTCAATATACTAACAAAAAACAGACTGATCTAGAACTCTTATTTTATTGTTTAATTTTTATCAATTTTGAACATCTTGATTACTAGAATGTAAAATCTTTGAATAAAATCCAACAGACTTAAAAAAAAGTGAATATTCTTTGTTACTATAACATAAGTGTAAATGTCACTCATGAATCAAAATTAAATAAAAACTATATTTCGCATAAGTCTAATTAACTTAGAAACAATTATGTCAAATTATCGCACGGTTCGGATTCCCGAGGAATTGGTTGAAGCTGTTTTAAAATTGATTAAAAAACAAAAAGAATTAGGCTATCGCTCACACTCAGAATTTATTATTGAAGCTGTTAGAAGAAGAGTAGAAGAACTACTGAAAAATATTAATAAAGAAAATAAAAACGATTAACTTTCATCCACGACTGCTACTTAATTTTTAATGAGGATAGAATACAAAATACAAAATACATATTATTATAGCTCGACGAATTTATGTAAAGGGAAAGAAGACTCACACTAGAATACAAAATCTCTACTTGAGTATATTAAAAATTTAATAATTCATTTAAGAAAACATAAATATTCTGAACCCCATATTTAGTTTACAATATAATTTCAAACATATTCAAAAAATAAAGGTGTATTATTATAGCTCGACGGATTTATGTAAAGGGAAATTTGTCCGAATATTTATTATTTGTCTGTTCTTACTTTTTGTTGTTATTCGGTCCTATTTGATATAGAATTTTCTATTAAATTTTTAATAATTATACAAAAAAAACATATATACTTAAAATGCTTTTAATTGTATTCATGGTAATTTGACCATTGTTTTTCTCTAGAAGCTCAATTTCTCTTTGACAACGTCTTATAGGAGATTCTATAGGTGATATATCCATATCATCTATTTTGAACCGTACGTAGGCAGGTAAATTAGCATCTTTAAGTTTATCAGTTTGGTAATGATTAGTATGGGCCAGAATTCCATCTTCGGGCTTACGAATTGCGTGACGAGTGCTGGTAGTTTCAATAACGCAAGTATCTCCAGAAGTATCCATAAGCCCAAAATGGCAACCATTTGCCCGCGCGGTAAACTGTGTAATAAAATCTACAGCTTCTTGAGTTGTTGCACAAGTTTCCAAAACTTCTTGTACGATAAAAGTACCAGGTACACCTTTTAACCTAAAATCCAGTGGTTCTTTTTTCCAAGAACGACCATAATTATAACCGATCGCTAATCCCTTTTCATTCATTCCCATATGGCAACCACTAAAAGGATATTGGGTGAAATTTAAATTTTTATAAGCATTTTCAGGTATTTCCTCACGAACAACTTGAAATGGTTGGAGAACATTTGGAAAATCATAATTTCTCCCAAAAATCATCGATTTGTCTGAAGTAACTTCAGGAAGGGCAAAAATCATTGAGCAAGCTTGAACTGGAGGATTTTTATATAGAGATTTTGGGTCTCCTGACATTACTTCTATAAAATGAGCACCATAAATTATTCTTCCTTTCATTTCAGCCGCTTTACTCAAAGCTATCATCTTCTCGAACTGATTTGGAAGGAATTGTTGTAGTGGTTTCTTCATATTTTTCTTGCCCACTATTCCTAAAGCAAACTTAATTATCGAAAGAGGTATTAATTTATGGGTTACCTCTGAAAACATTTTTGAATGAAAAACTATATCAAACGCATTATGAATTTTATCTTTCAGTTGTTCTCCCTGTTGTAATCCTCTTTCAGTAGGATTTCCCTTTATCCTAATAAAATCAACCATTTCTATTATTCAGTACTCACATGTATCACTCTATATTTAAATAAAGAAAAAAAGAAAAATCATTATGTTTTCTATAACTTTCTTTCTTGCATTCTTAATAGTATAATAGCTATTATAACTATAGATAATGCCACTATAATCTGAATTACACCAATACCTGGAAGATTTTCTGCGAAAATATCGCCTAAAGCTAAGGAAATCACTAAAGTAGCTAATTCAAACAGAGCAAGATAATTAAGAATTGCTAGAAATTTGTTTTCGATCGCTGATGATTTAGTATTGAGTGTATTTCTCTGCCTATTTAGAGTTTTTCTAATCCTCGAAATAACATCATCAGTTGCTTTTGAGAATGTAAAACCATCTAATTTTTCAATTTGCTCATTGAACATACTCGTTTTAAATGTGCTAGTAAATAATAATCTAGTAATTTTTGATATGATTATATCTTTATTTAATTCGAGAATAATCCTATTTAATTCCGTCTCTAATTCCTCTAGATTATCAATTTTATCTCTTAAAGTTAGATCCTCTTCCATTGCGCGAGTTTCCGAGATGATTCTATCAAATTTTTCAGCAACCACTAAAATGTTTTCCATATGCATTAATATCAGAAATCTTTGAACATTACCTACCTCTGGTCCGAACAGAGTATCTATAAGGAGATTTTTCATAGTATAAGGATCTAAAAGTCCTGGTCCCGGAATTACAACGTTACCCGCATGAGTAATCATAACAAATTCATCTTTATATGGTGCGAGATTTTTAAGATTAATTTGATCTCGATAAGCCACTGGATCTAATTCTCGATATTTATCAGTGCGTAATGTGAGTCCAATTGAATAGTTGGCATTTTTTCCAATTTCATTTCCAATGAATCGATAATCGGCTCGATTAAAATCTGGTTTTGCATCCCAGATGATCCATGTATGATGCCAAGGTTCTAAAACTGATTCCAATTTTGCTTTAGCTGGATAATTTTCCTTTTTCAATATGCTTATAACATTATTTCTTATCTCAATAAACTTTTCAGTTATAGGTTTGCCTGTACTCTCAAGAATCATATTAGATGGTTGAGATATTTCAATAAAATCCTCAATTTTATGATAATTATCAAATATCAGCTCGCAATGAATAACTAGTACAGAACCATAATGAATATGTCCTTCTAATCTGATTTTTCCTACTATATGTGAACCAGTGGCACAAGAAAATCTATCTGATTCTCCAATCTTGAAACATACAGGGGCATAATTATGTGATTGACTAGAAACCCATTTTAATGGTTGATCAATTTTCCTTCCATCTGGCATGTCAATCTTAAACCGATAATTTTTATAGAGTTTTAAAGAACCTTCTTTTTCCAAGAATTCCCTTACTTGAGTTTGCTCGAAGTATAGTCCTAATTCGTAGAATTTCCAAAATACAAGGGTTACTTTAAACGAATAATCTTCTTCTGTTGCGGTATATGTCATAAATATCCCATAAAAAGTGTTAATATATACTATGTTTCTTAAAAATTTAAAATAATCTTATTTTATTAAAAACTTAAATACCATTTTTATCACAAAAAAATATAAAACTATTTCTTTTTATTAAGAGTATTAATTTGATTTTTAAATTGTAAGGATAAAAAGGCAATAATTAAAAATGACAGAAAAAATTGATATTGACGTCGGATTTGCAAGTTTAGAAGATGCTCAAGGGATACTTAATGCTCTTAAGCAAAATTTAATTGAGATAAGTGATGTTGATGAAATATCAAGCAAACAAAGAAAAGAGTTAGAAGAAGAAGGCTTTTTACGAAAGGAAGTAGACATAGATTATTACAAAAATCTTATAGCAGATCCTGATATCGATATTTATATTGCGAAAGACAAAACTGGTAAAATTATTGGTTTTGCGAGTATTCATAGAAAAAAATACAATATAATCAAGGTTCGTGATGTTATTGGTAATCTCTCTTTCGAAAATAATAGAACCAAGGATTTACTCCTTGATGAAAAAATTGAATTTGCATATTTAGACCAAGTTAGCATTTTGCCAGAATTTAAACGTAAGGGTGTTGGTGCCACTATCTTCCAAAATGCCTTATTAAAGTTAGATTCTCCTGTAGTTGCTTTTATTGTAGAAAAACCAATATTTAATAAAGCATCTATTTATTGGCATGAGTACAATGGATTTGAATTCTCCGCTATAAGTGGTGGTGAATATAAAGGAAAAGCGTTTAAATTCCAGATCTTTATACATTGGAATGATTAAACCCAAAATTTAATGATATGGTATATTCAGTTTTTAAAGCATTTATATAAGCTTATTCCCTTTTTTCTTAGACATACTATTAAATTGGAAAATGTTTAAAATTGAATTTTGAGTTTCTATAGAATTTGTTATTGGAAATTGCTTTTTATAAATATTATAGAATGTCAGACTTATTGGAGAATAGGGTTCATTTCGCTTCTGGAATTAAAATAATAAAATTACTTCCTTGAGAATGATCTCCTTTGACTCTATTTTTAACCCATATAAATCCATTATAAGATGTAATTATCTTTTTAACTAATGATAAACCAAAACCCATACCTTTTGTTTCTTTATCTTTTATATATTCACCTTCAAAAATTTCCTTTTTCCTCTTATCAATTATTCCAATTCCATTATCTATAAACTCAAATTTAATAAAATTAACCGTCTTTCTTTTCATTTTAGAAACTCGAATTATAATATCAATAATAGGGTTCATATTATGATTTATAGCATTAATTAAGAGGTTTTCAAATATATCAGATAATAATTCATTACCATAAATCATAACTGGAGTTATTTTTAGATCACCATCTATATTAATTTCTTTGGTTTGAAAACTTTTCTTTATGAATTCTATTGTTTCCTTTAACACACCAAGAGGTTCTATTGGTTCTAGCAAAACTTCACTATCTTCTAATTGAGATAACTTTCTGACATTAGAAACTAAAGTTTTTCCTCTGTTGATACTTTCATTGACTATATTTAAGTATTCACTAATTTCTTCATGATTATCCACTTTTTCAGTACAAAGTTTCATAGCAATTGAAATGTTATTTAGTACGTTATTTATATCATGTGTGAAAAGATCTTTATAAAAATTAACGCGATGATAAGCTTCTCGAAAATTTTTTTCGGATTCTTTTAATCTTTCCTCAGCTAATTTCCGTTCTGTGATATCTGTATGAACTCCAACAAAGACTTTACCATACTCATAATGATCGAAGAGTGAAACATTAGCATGGCACCAAAATTTTGTACCATCTTTCTTGATATTGTATATTTCTCCATGCCATTCTCCTGTTTCAAACAAGATTCCCATAATTTCTTCTCTTATTTCCTCAGGGGACTTGTCTGTTGGGGCATTTACACTTGAGATATTTTTACTTATCAATTCTCCGGTATTATAGTTAAACATCTCCTCAAAGCGGGGATTTGTATACATTATTGTTCCATCGTCGACTCTGGTAAGAATTATTCCCTCTGCTAAATTTGTCATGACTTCACTCTGTAATCGTAATTCATCCTCAGCTTTCTTACGCTCGGTTATATCTCTCCCTACGGCAATAATTTCCTTAACCTTATTATTCGAATCTAATACTGCAGTATCTACCCAGCAAAACCATCTCCATCCTTCTTTAGTTAAAGCACGTTGTTCCATAGAGATGGTATATGGTGGGCTATAAAGCTTCTCCAACTCTTTTAATGATAATTCGAGATCATCCTCATGAACTAATGGCATGAACTTTTTTCCAAGTAATTCTTCTTCAGTTTTTCCAAAAGTTTTACAATATGATGGACTAGCAAAGAGAATAATGCCTTCATGATTAACTTTACAAACTAGATCAGTCTGATTATTAATAAGCAATCGATATTTTTCTTCGGATTCTTTAAGTTTACATTCTGTTTTTTTTTTTTCAGTAATATCTCTTGCAATACCACATAATCCATAAATGGTGCCTTTCGAATCTTTAAGTGGAATCTTTATTGTATGGAATGTATGGGGGATATCTTGAATTGGTTTGGTATACTCTTCTTCAATAATTTCACCTTGAATAACGCGCTGATCAACTTCAATAATATGTTTTCCTGCTTCTTCTCCAAATAGATCTACATCTGTTTTATTCAATAATTCAGTAGCAGGCATATCAAACAATTTTTCCATTGATTTATTTACCTGTATGTATTGCAAGGATCGATTCTTAATAAAAATACAGTCCTCAGCGGTTTCAAAAACGGAACGGAATATTTCTTCAGATTCCCTTAATTTTTGTTCTAGTTTCTTTTGTTCAGTAATATCTACGAATGTCCCTATCATTCCAATTTTATTGCCATTATCATCTAGAATTACTGAATTATGCATTAAAGTTGGAAAAACTGTACCATCCTTACGTTTATGCCAAATTTCTCCATAGAATTCCCCTTCCGTTTGAACTATTTGGTTCGATTTTTCAACACTTTTCATTTGTTCTTGAGTGTGGAATATCGATAAGTTCTTACCAAGCAAGCTTTCTTGTTTATATCCATGCTTGGATGCAAATGCTTTATTTAAATATTTAAGAGTTCCATTTAATTCAACGATAGCAATTCCTTCAGAAGTTTGTTCTACTGCTCTTAAAAGGAATTTGAGTAGAGATTCTTTTTTCTTATTTTCGGTAATTAATCATCACTCTGAGTAAGTAATTCTTCAAATTTTTGTGTATAATTAATATAATCCCCTTTAAATGTATCATTAAAAAAAAAAAATTAAAATCCTAATTTATGTCAAATATGAATCAATAATCTAACATCTTAATTTATATTTATCGAAAATGAATAAATATTCAATTTTTCTTTTTTTTAAATCAATTATATAACCTTAAAACGCTCATTATGATCATAAAATTGTTTAATTAACCATATTAAATTCAAGAATTTAAAATTTTTGATCAAAATCAATAAACTTAAAAATTAGCGAATATTTGATTTATTGTTATTGGTATAACAGTGCCACACTTGAATTAGATTTATATTATATAAATATATCTCGATTGGTATAAGAGTGTCACACATGAATCAGAATTATAATAAATAAATTTATTTCTGATCCAAATTTAATTATCATTTAACCTATGTCAAATTATCGAACGGTAAGGCTTCCCGAGGAACTAGTAGAAACAGTTTTAGACTTAATAAAGGAGCAAAAGGAATTGGGTTATCGTAGTCACTCTGAATTTATTATTGACGCTGTAAGAAGAAGAGTAGAAAAATTACTTAATAAAAATGAAAGGAAAATAAAAAACGCCCAAGTTCAGTTTTGAATTGTTAAAATCATTCAATCAATATAAAAACAAGAAATACATTATTGATCACATATAAATCTTAATAATTCGATAGCAGACGCTAGTATCTCGAACCACCCTGCACGGATTTTATAATAACAGTAATCCTAAGAACATCTTATAAAGATAAAATTCTGTATGAACAACTTGAAGGATTTAAAGAGTATGCTCAAAAAACACGTTATAGATTAATACACAGAATTTGGTAAAAAATAATTAAGAATAAGTAAAAAATAGATACAAAAAACAAAAAATATTTTCTATAATTTATTTTCTTCGATTTCAGGTGTTTCTTTAAGGGAATCAATAATATTTATTATATCTTCAGCAAGTTCATAGCGTTCAGCTCGATGTTTCTCACGATTCAATCTTTTTTCGACTCGTAAAGGTGTTCCAATCTTTACTTTTATACCATCTCCTGTAAACATGTTTAATATCTTAGTCTTTTCTGTAAAAATCGCTATTGGAATAATAGGGGCATCCCCCGCAATTGCGAATTTTATAATAGCTGCCATTGATTTCACCTGTACTTCATGATCATGCCTTGATTCAGGAGTCATGCCTACAAGATCACCTTTCTCATTTAAAATTTCAAAAATTTTTTCGATTGGTTCAGTATCTTCTTTACTTTCGGTTCCTCGAATCATTCCAAGACTTTTTAAAACTGGGCCCGCGATTTGATGCTTCATTAACTTTGGATCAAGCATAAAATGAATCTTTCGACCTGACACTTGGCTTATTATTAACATATCACGAATAATGTTTGGTGTGATTGTAGTTAAAATTGCTTTTCCTCTCACAGGAATATTATCTTTACCTTCTATTTTTAAATCCATGAAAACTTTAAAAAATAAACCACTTAAGCCTTTTACAGCACCATAAAGTATATCAAACGCAATCAATTTTGGATTTAACTTATCTCCTTCTTCCTTTATTTCTGTACTTGTACTTTCACTCATATTTTATTACCTCATATTATAATTTATCTATAAAATCGTTAACTTCTTCCATTCTTTTTTCATAATAATTTTTTAAATCTTTTTCTGAAACAAATGTGGGTATAACTTTTTCTGTATAGAGGTCAAAAATCGTACTTAATTTAGTTTTATGTTTAAGGGTCTCAAGGAATTCTTCACCCAATTCTTTTAGTTGTCTTATAAATTCTGTCATATCTTTAAAATACCTCCCATTTTCCACATCGACTGCCCCACCGTGCAATCACTTTATTTTCATCTTGCGGCATCTTAACTTGAACAATAGTACAATTATTAGGACAATCACCACAGAGGAATGCTGAAGTTTTAAATTCGATATCTCCAACATCTAGTCCTCGAAATGACGTTTCTGTAGGATGATCTAAGTAATAATCTCTAATCAATATTGCCATCCCCAAGGCACCCATTAAAACATTATATTTTGGGACAATAATTTTTCGCTCTAAGTGTCTTTCAAAAGCTTCAATTATACCCTTATTATAAGATACTCCTCCTTGAAAAACTATAGGCTCATCAAGTTGCTTACCTTTTGTTAGATTGTTCATATAGTTGCGTACTAAACTATCACAAAGCCCGGCGACAATATCTTCTCTAGAGTATCCCGCATTTTGTTTATGAATCATATCAGACTCCGCAAACACAGTACATCTACCAGCAATACTTACAGGGTTAGTTGATTTTACAGCGTAATCACCAAATTCTTCAATAGGTATTCCAAGTCTTGAAGCTTGATGGTCAAGAAAAGAACCTGTACCTGCTGCGCATACGGAGTTCATAGCAAAATCTACAATTATATCGTCTCGAAGGATTATTATTTTTGAATCTTGTCCTCCAATTTCTAAGATTGTCCTAACATCAGGATATAAGGATTGGGTTGCTACTGCGTGAGCTATAATTTCTGTTTTAGCGAGATCTCCACCTACAATTGCCTTTGTTAGATACCTTGCTGAGCCTGTTGTACCGCAACTGCGAATGGCATACTCTAACAATTCTTCATTTTGTTCAATTTTGGACTTTAATTCCTCCATACCTGCTTTAGCAGATTCAATTGGAGATCCTCGGTTACGTAGAAAAACGCTTGTAAGCATTTTTCCGTCTAAATCAATTAGTACAAATTTACAAGTGACAGATCCTATGTCGATCCCAAGGAAGGAATCACGTTTTCCATCATCTTTAATAATTTTTTCTGAAGCTTGAACCATTTTTTTCACTACTTCTATGTGTTTAATAATTGAGTACATTCATTATAAAAATTATCTCCATAATGCGGATAAATCTTTCTATTGCCATTTGCTTGAAACTCCGCAGTTTTCTTAATTTCTTGCTTACGTCTATCAGTTATCAAATCTACAAATGCTTCGATCCGAGTTCTAAATCCACCTTCCGCATCAGCGTGCTCATCGAAAGAAAAATAAATAATCGGTAAATCATACATTTTCTTTAGTTTGTTAGTTATAATTGTACGAGCCGTTACTTCAGGCATACAAGTGAAAGGGTATTCATGGACAAAACCATCAAATCCCGCTTTAGCTTTATCAATATATTCACCCAGAACCCACACACATTCCCCTCCAATGTCCATCGGGACATAGGGATGTGATAAATGCTCTAACCATTTTCGATGATAATTCAAATGAAATTTATGAACAACCCAATCGTATAGACTTAAGGATTGGTGAATTTCTACACCCATTTCACCTAATTTACGCCGAATATCAAGATTTACATATGGTTCTAAGCTAATATGGATTTCACCAGAAAGACCAACTCGTAATGGACTTCGTTTTCTATCTACATCAAGTTTGTTAAAATCTTCTTTTATGACATTTTTAAACTTTCTTAATCCTGTGAGATTATTAGTTTGATCAAGCTTGTCTATTAAATTTTTAACTATGTTTGTTGTATCTCCTTGATTTCGTTCATAAGCACGGAATAATCCCTCAGCAGTTTGTATATCATTTAATAATTTTGCTTTTTTCAAGAAAAATATTACTGCTTTTATATATTTTGAATACGCAAATAAATCCCTCTTTCCACTTAAATCTTGGAGGGTTTTTACCCATTTAAACTCAAGTAAATCTGCTTGATCCAAAGGGATTACACTTACATTTTTGTATCCCATATCGTGTAAAAGGCGTTCTTGTACAGCATGATAAAACCCGAAACGACAAGGACCACAATCTATTGCCATTACGAGTGTGTCAGCTCCCTTCTTAATAGAGTTCACAAAATCTCCGAGAGTAGCTTTAAATGGGAAACAAACAAATTCTGGGCTATATTTTACTCCAATTTTGATAGCCTCACGATTAGTAGGGTCAGCTAATACTACTTTTATATCAAGTTGCTCGAATAATGTTTTGAACGCAACGACATTGGAACCCATATTTGGAAACGAGAGAATCATGTATCTTAGAACTCCTTAAGTCTTCTTAAACCTATGATTAATGTTACAAATGATTATTATTGACGTTTACTTAAATAAACTTTTGTTTAAATAACAAAGCAAGCAATAAAAAATTACCCATTATAAACAAATTATCAAAAGTATGATTGTCCTTATTAAAAATCTTAGTTTTAATTAATAAAATCTAAGTAAATTTAATTATTAGAATTCTTAACCGTTTAATTATCACTGTGTATATTACTATTCAACAATAATAATGCAATTTTAATTGATATCATTAGGATATATATCAAATGTGCCCGCTGGACCATCTATTGAATAATTTCCAATTTCTTGGTAATCTGACCACCAATTGCCTTTTTTATTTACATCATCGTACCAACAATTATTATTTCCTTCATCAAATGCTTGACTATTAATCGTACCTGTCAATCTACCATCAACATTGTAGGTTTCCGATTGAGCGTTATCAATTAAAATATTATTATATATTTTATTTGAATTAGCATTCCCTACAAGCGCGATTCCATGTTGTGGACAATTTTTCACAGTATTGTTTATTATTACGTTATAGCTTGAATAGCGAATGTTTATTCCTTGATAATTATTGTTTTCTATTATATTTGATTTTATTAAGCAGTGCGAAGCATAATTAAGATGAATTCCTTGCATAAAGTTGGAACATAAATTGTTTATTATAGAACAATTTGTTGTAGTACCTAAACCAATTCCACCACCATCTCCGGTTTTTGAGATGCAAGTATTATTGATGATCCATGCGGTTCCAACTGCTACATCCTCTAACTGGATCCCTATAAAATCTGAATATATAAGACAATTTTTGATTATAAAGAACGAATCCGTATTAGTCACATAGATTCCTACGGAATCTGCACCGCTAGCACCAATTCTGAAGTCTTGTATGATATAAGGATTATCTTGCGTTCCATTTCCAGCAAAATCATAAATGAGAAAATCGTCATCAGATTCAATTATAATTGGGGGGTGTAAATTAGAATTAGAAAATATAGCGAAAAAGATTCCAATTGAGGCTGATATTATAATGATTACAAGACCTAAGCCTATGATAATATATTTATTTTTTCTAAGAAATTCAGAATTCATTTTTTTCCCTCAGGGCATCCGAAAAATGATTTTTTAACTATGATTTATTAATTCTTATATAAATAAACTGTTGTCTGTTAAGTCATAAATCAGAATATGTTGAATAAAAAATTAACTTGGACTTTCTATTTAATTCTTATTTTCAGATACTGCTTAGCAAATCGTGATTTTTATAAGCAAGATTTAAATTCTCAAAGGTCTTCCATTATAATATGACAATTGTAAATATTAGTAATCATGGTCGAATTACAATTCCTTCAAAATTGAGAAAGAAATATGGTTGGAATGATGGAGATAAAGTAATTATCATTGATGATCCTACAGAGGGAATTAAGATTTTACCATATATCCCAGATGAGAAAATACCAGGTATATTGGAGAGAAAAGTAGGCATTAAAATAATTGAAGAAATTTCTAAAGAGCGAAAATTAGAAGTAGAGCAAGAAAAAATTAAATTATATAAGAATTCACCATCATGAAAAACATCATTTTTCTTGATTCAGGCGTGTTAAGTTTATATTTAGTAAAAGACGAATCATTAATGAAAGAATTATCTATTACTATTAAAAGAAATTATTCATATTTATCTTCTGAGTTAAATTTTATTGAACTTTATAATCACATTTGCAGAGAGAAAGGAAAAATAAACTCACAAATTATGATGGAGAATCTTCGCAGAAGTACATTTATGAAATTTATTCCTGTAACAGATAAGATTTCTATTTTTGCAGGGGACCTTAAATGCAAATATCGATTTTTATCTATAGTAGATTCAGTAGTATGTGCTGAGGCATTATTGAGAAAAGCTGATATTTATACGACTGAGACACATTTTAGCAATATCAAAAATTTAAAAGTTAAAAAATTTGGATTCTAAAGAATTAAATGAAATATTAAATTCGGACTTAGGATCAATTTTAAGTTTAAACAATGCATATGATGAAACCTCATGAAAAAAGAATTTAATGTTGTCATAGAAAAGGATGAGGATGGATATTACATTGGCAGTGTTCATGAATTACAGGGTTGTCATACACAAGCAAAATCCTTAGATGAATTAAATAAAAGAATTATTGAAGCAATAGAACTATATATTGAAGTAGAAAAGATCGAATAAATAAGACTATTAGATTCATAGGTTTTTAAAAAGTGGAAGTTTTTTTTGAAGAAACTTAACACTATTGCTCCTGATAAATTAATTAAAATTCTTAAAAAGCGAGGATTTTGAAGAGATAAGGCAAAAAAGTTCGTATAAAGTATTAACCTATTTTAATCACAAATATTATTGCTTTCCTTTTTTATTGAGATTCTTTTTAGATTCATCAGCTTCTTTTAGTTCTAAGATTGGTTCATCCAGCTGCTTTTTTTCACCCCCAGATTCAAACCGTTTCCGGCAATTCCAGCAACCATCTTTTTTAATTACATTATTAAAGCATATTTCGCAATAGACAATACCACACGAAGGACAGTAGTAGATAGGATTTCCTTTCTCTATAGTGCCCCGATGTACGGCAC
The DNA here is from genome assembly GCA_036478875.1 of Promethearchaeia archaeon. Classification (GTDB taxonomy): domain Archaea; phylum Asgardarchaeota; class Lokiarchaeia; order Sigyniarchaeales; family SOKP01; genus Loki-b32. The sequence goes on from JAZGEW010000111.1 coordinate 49,239, forward strand.
ATTTCTGTGTATGGGCATAATAAGAGGATATTTGCGTAAAAAGTCTAGTTATTCCATAATATGCCATGATATATCCAAGCATAGAAAATACGGGTGGAATATAATATGTGATGAAATCTGGAAGGATACTAACTGCTGGACGATCTTCCAAAAAAGAACCAACTAGGAGCAATATCATCCCTCCAATCCAGATCCCCCCCACTATTGTTATTTTTCCTCCTTTAACTTTACTAGAAAAGGTATAAATCAAATAGATATACAATACAACAGCAATTGTAACCAATAAAAAGCATGACAAAAGAAAAATTTCCCACAAAACATCAACTAAATCTAGAAAAAAAATCGAGATAATTAGAGCAATAAATAAAACAATGTTACTTATTCCAACAGAAATAGTCGGGATTCGTTTTATACTCGTTAAATTTTTTTCCCAATAGTAAAAGTAAACAGTAAATGGTACACCAAAAAAAAAAGCTTGAGAAATATAAATTTGTATAAAATAGTTAGGAAAAAATACTGCAACTTGAATCAGAGAAAACTGAATACTTATACATATATAGACAAGAGATTTTGCTCGTAACATCTCTTTAACATTAATTAAATCAGATTTTTTTGCGTTTAAATATAAACCTATTCCTAGAATTATCATAACAATAATAAAAATCCACCATAATACCGCAGAAAATCCGAGATGATAGCCTGGTGGGTATCCTAAGGAAGTTAAATCTGTCATGTTAAAAGGAATATCGCTTTATCCTGAAAAATAATAATATAAATTATACAGTATAATGAAGGAAAATAAACTTATTTGTCTTATGGTCTTAAATTTAGTTTATACTTTTTTTAATTCGGAACCACAATCTTCACAGATAATTTGAGTTTCATCCGTCGTTATTTTCCCACAATATTTACATTGGCGGAGTACTTCTTTTTTAGGGAGTTGAGATTTAGGTTTTACAGTTTTTTCAGGAAAGGGAGATATATTCGTATCAAATTTGGCTTTTATACCAGCACTATGAGTTCCAACTTCAATATTATAGTTACCATCCAAAATATTAATCCTATTAGGAACAACAAGTGTTAATTTATCTCCAATTTTTAAAGATTTATCGTAAATTTCTGATAAATATTGATTAGGGTAAAATATATCATTTAATTTCACATCAAAATCGTTTGGGTACTCTTTCACATTATAAACACTAACATTATCTACTTTAATGATTAAATCTTCAAGAAGTTCTTTTAAATTTCGCTTTTGTGTGAGTGATGGAAAGGTAATTTCTAAAAAGTCTCCTATAAGGGAGATCTTTACCAAACGCTTAGCGAATAGACTTGGTAATTTTCTAATTTTACCTTTTATATTTTCAAAAAACTTGGACATATTTAATTATAATTCAAAAAATTGTAAAAATTTTACTAAGATCTGATTAAATTTTAATCAATTCTAACTAATAAAATCTAGGAAAATTTAAGAAAAAGAAATCCTCCTATGAGTGCTATAATAATACTTAACATAATTATTAATAATAATGCGAGCATTTGTGCTTGAAGTGCTGCTGAATATTTCGCGAGTGCTTCATAGTAAAGTTTTTCACCTTCAATAATATTTTGTCCTAAACCTCCTGTAACTTCCCAAAAAGTGATCTTCTCTACCCATTGTCTATTCTCATCTAAAATTTGCTTCTGTTCATTCATTATTGCCCTTTGATTATTCACTTCAAATGAGCTTAAGATAATAAAAACTCCAGATATAATAATTATCAAAATTCCAAATCCTAAAATAAGAGGTTTTCTTTTAATTTTATTCATATTAATGAAACAACTTTGATAATAAATGTACTATAAACTACCATTATTACAAACACATATTTATTTTTTTTTAAAATAAGAAAGTTAAATTCGGTAACAAACGTTTTTATTTAAATTGTTGTACTAGATATAAAAATGGGAGTTTGAAACAAAAAGAAATAATAGATGGTATGACGTAAAACATTGAGTTCTAAACCAAAAAAAGAAAAGAAAAAAGATAAAAAAGAAAAACAAAAAAAATCTGAGATCAAAAAAGCTGAGGAGGGTGCTGAAGATCAACAGAAATCTAAGGGTAGTATATTTTCTATGCTTGACGAAATTGATGCAGCTACTAAAGAGAAGAGTAGAGCAACTGAAGAAAAATTAAGGATAGGTTTGATAGAAAGTAAAGCAGCAGAAAAAAGGGAAGAGATTAAGGAAAAAGAGATAAGAATTAGTGAAATAAAAAAAGAGATAGAAGGGTTAAAGGATATCAAACAAAAATACTATGATAATGGAGATAACATTAAAACCATAGAAACAAGTAAAAAAATAATAGATCTTGCCACTAAATATGATTTGTTGTTTGTAGCTACTGAAGAGAAAACGTTTGTTGATCAATTGCAAAACAAAATAAGCGAAACTCCTAAAAAGACTATAAGTGAACAGATAGAAAATCTAAAAAAAATAAGACATGCTCATTATGCCCGAAAAAAATATGAAAAATCAATTGAAGTATCAAATAAAATTATCAATTTAGCGACAAAAGAGAATTTGATTTCAGTTGTAAAGGAAGAAAAAAAGTTTATATCCTTAATGAAAGATAAAATAAATGCAAAAACTTCTAAAATGAAAATGCTTGAAACACTAAAAGTAGAAGATGCTAAAGAGAGTCAGACCGAACAAGATACTGTAAAGGAAAAAGTAATAGTTGAATTGAGTATCAAAAAAATCGGTGGAAAAGATAAAATTGAAGAAGAAAAACAAAACCGAGAAGTGGAAAAGCAGAACATTGAAGTTGAAAAGCCGGGCATTGAAGTTGAAGAGCAGAACATTGAAGTAGAAAAACAGAGCATTGAAGTGGAAAAACAGAGCATTGAAGTGGAAAAACAGAACCTTAAAATGGAAAAGCAGAACTTTGAGGAGGAGAAAATAAAATTTGAAGAAGAAAAAAAAGCATTTGACTGGGAAAAGCAAATGTTTGAAGAAGCAAAAAAATTTAAACAAGTTAAAGTAAAAGAAGACACAACTAAAGATGGAACAAAATAAGACTCAGAAATAATAAGAAATGAAGATACAGAAAAATTTAAGCAAGAAAAATTGGAACTTGAGAACCAGAAAAACTTATTTGAAGAGAACTGGTTGAAATTTGAAGAAAAAAAAAACAAGTTTAAACAAGAACAACAAATATTTGAAGAAGAAAAAGAAGCATTTAAGTGGGAAAAACAAATGTTTGATGAAGTAAAAAAAAATAAGAAAGATAAGGAATGATCTTAATTATTTTTAGAAGTATTCTAAGGAGTTCTGGGTTTTTTTAAAAAAAGTAAAGACTTATTCTAATGAATTCTCTTGGAATTATTCTCTGATCCTTCTTACTTCAATTTTTACAGCATTAGTCCTATCAGGGCATTCCCATTCTACAACATCTGGATCCTCACCCCAAGTATCAGGGAATGAGCCTCCAAATTGGAGCATAATAATATAAGGAAAAACATCATGGTAGAAAAAACCACATAATCCTCCTGAATCATGAGCATCCAATTCAATTTTATCTCCGACTTCATGTCCCGCATGGCAATGTCCTTTTACTTCCTTAATGGTCCCAACAATTCGATATCCTACTTTTGGCATAATTAACACCTGTTAAATTTAATTTTTAAATAATTGAACATATAATTATACTTATTGATATTTTACCATTTATTTTTTATAATTATTATAATTTATCCTAAATGGCGACTATTTTGGTAGATTTAGCGAATTTGGGTCATCCAAGCGAATTTTGGGACTATTTTTATCAAATTTCTAGAATTCCCAGATGTTCAAGACAAGAAGAAAAAATAAGAAATTTTATCAAACAGGAAGCAGAAAAATTTGGATTTAAACATAAAGTTGATGGTATAGGAAATATTGCCGTAAAAATTCCTGGTGTAAATCAAAAATTAAAATGCATTTTACAATGTCATATGGATATGGTTTGCGAAAAAAATGAAGCAGTTGTTCATGATTTTTCAAAAGATCCATTGAAGCTAAAAATCATTGATATTGATAATGAAAAATGGATTACTGCCGAAGGAACAACATTGGGAGCTGATAATGGTGTAGGAGTGTGTTATTTATTAACAATAATGAAAAAATCTCATGAGAATGAGTTAAAATTTGATAGGCTAGGACTAGATCTATTATTTACTGTGAGTGAAGAAGATGGCATGGTTGGAATAAAAAATATTGAGCCAACCCTTGTTGATGGGAACTATTTAATAAATCTTGATTCTGGTCAAAAAGCTATAACAATAGGGTGTACAGGAGGTATAGGTTTTCACACTAGAGTCAAAAAAAAGGCCATTTTTATCGATCGGGAGGAATTAAATCTTCAACAAATAAACATCTCCATTTTTGGATTAGTTGGAGGACATTCAGGACGTTGTAATGAAGGCCAAGCACATGCAATTAATATTTTATGCCAAATTCTATGGAAATTAAATAAAAAATATACAATTTACCTTAACAAAATACATGGAGGAGGCGCTGCTAATGCGATTCCCAGAGAAGCGAATTCAATAATCTTTATTAAGAAAGACCAGTTTGAAGAACTCAAATCAAATATCCTTGAGATTTTCAATGAAATTAAAAATCTTTTTAATGGAATTGAAAAAGATATGGATATTTCAATAGAAAAATTAGAAAATTTTCCAAGTAATGAAGTGGTATCTAAAAATGTTCAAGATAAATTACTAGATCTATTATATATATTTCCTAATGGTCCTATTGCTTTTCATCCCAAAATAAAAGATTTGATGTTTACTTCAACCAATTTAGGTAAAATTAGAACTAAAGAAGATCATATCAAAATCAGATGGCTTCACCGGAGCTTAAGTAAATATTATAATAATGACATCTATGAACAAGTCATGACATTAATAGAACTTTCTGGTTTAGAAAAGGAAAACAAATTCCGTGGTACTTATCCTCCATGGGAACCAAATTTTAATTCTGAACTCTTAAAAACCGCTCAAAACTGTTATAAAGAATTATTTAAAGAAGAGGTAGATATTAAAATAATCCATGGAGGATTAGAGGCTACACTATTGATAGATAAAATTCCTGAAATTGAAGCAATTGCATTTGGTGCTAACTCTAAAGGACTTCACTCTCCAGACGAACGCTTAGAAGTTAAATCAGTTGAAAGAACTTGGAATTATTTGTTACATTTGCTTAAAAAATTAGATTAAAATAGTAGATTGCGTTTTCATTACTTATAATTAATTTTTTAGAGGATGACATGGAAAATTTCACTAAATTTGCAATTATCTCAGATATCCATGCAAACAAATATGCTCTCTCGACTTTTCTGAAATATTTAGATGACTATTTTGATGCTAATAAAATCCTGAATTTGGGTGATAACGTTAGCATTGGTCCTCACCCAAAAGAAGTAGTTCAAACTGTATTGTCAGATGAGAGATTTGTTAATATCGCTGGGAATAATGAATTAATTGTGTTGGGCCAAAGGAAGAATGAATGGCATAGAGGAACAGGAGTACATCGTCAGTGGGTTGCCAATCAACTTGGAAAAGAATTACTCGATGAAATTAATAAATTGCCTACATCGCAAGTTTTAAAAATTCAGAACAGAAAGGTTTTGATGCTTCATTCACATTTTTATGATATTCCAGGAAGAACAATCCAAGATAATATCCTATTATATCAAGGCAAATCTATGGAAGAATTCATCAATGATTATCCCAAGGATGTCGATATTGTATTAGTTGGACATTCTCATGAACAACTATATCTTGGTACAAAAGAAAAAATCATTATAAATCCTGGTTCGATTAGTATTACTTGGAAACCTGAAATTTCTTTTTGTTTATTGGAGATTGATGACACAAAAATGAATGTAAATTTCAAAAACATTGCCTATGATGCATCAGGATTACTAAACGATTATGAACAACGAAAAGTAGCAGGAAGAGAATTTTTGGTAAAATATTTTTACCCGTTTTTATAGAGCTATTTGATTTTATATTATTCTTGGTTTTTTTTCGATATTTTAACATCTGGTTTCTCTTCTTTATAGGGCTTCACGGGTTTTGATTCGTCAATTGGAGCATTGCATGCCCAGCACATGTTTTCTAAGGTTGATAGTGCTCGAGCACAATTTTCACAATATAGCGCATCACAATCACAAATAAAAACGTTAAATTTTGATACTTTTCCCTTACATACCAAGCAAATTTTCTTTTCTTTATGAAGCGTTACCTCTTCTTCGGTAATTAGATCAGGTCTTTTAGATAATCTAAATAAAGATTCTTCAACTTTAACCTCTTTTTTAGGAAGTGCTTTTTTAGGTTCAGCAGGTTCTTCTTTAATGCCTAAATACTTAAGGTAAAAGCCAAATATAACTACAATTCTATAAAAAACTACTAAGATTCCTGGATCAGAAAAAGCTTCTTGTGCACTGAATATGGCTATTATAAAATCTCCTATTGCTAAAAAGAGGAATTTTTTTCTAATTACTCCTGTTGATTGAATCCCTTTAAATAAAAATGTAAATCCTAGAAAAAAGAAAAGTGAGCCCGTAAATATAAGTTCTATAAAAAAAGCAGGTGAACCAAACCGGAAATAACCTTCAATTAATTTTTCACCTGGAGTTGGAGGAAAAACCATAGTAAAAGAACCTTGAGGATCTAAAAAAATGAAGAATTCGTAAATTACACCTAGGACAATATAAATCGATATTAAATACTTTTTTTTCTCTAGTTTTAATATTTCAGCACCTATATACATAGCAAAAATAACAGCGGGAGGTATCCACATCCAAACAATAATGTTACTAGAAAATAACAAATCCTTTAATGTCATATCCAGATAATAATAACTATTAGTACCTGTAAAAATAATTGTTAGGAAATCAATACACAATCCCCCTAAAGGAATCATCATACAAATAAACGCTAAACCAAAATAAAAAAGAAGTCTGACATTGTGCTTTTTTGCCTTATAAACAAGGAAAATTCCAAATGTAACTCCTATTATAAAATATATAATTGCTGAGATACCATTAATCCAACCTTCTAATGATAGAATTTTAAACCACATCTAAATATGATTTATTTATTTTAAAAAAACTTAAGATTTCTATAAATTAAATATTTGCAGTTGTATTTTAAAAAAATATTCTCTTCATTCAAGACAAGAACGATTCTAAGTCTTGAATTCTTATGAAGTTTTCATGTATTGAGCTTTTTTTGAATCCATTGCTAATTTTTTCTTTTTTCGGCGTGCCATTTCTACAAAAGCCTCGATTCGCGTAATCATTCCTGCTTCTCCCGAATGTTCATCCATGGTAATTTCCAGAAATGGTAATCCCACAACTTTCATATCTCTCATAATTAACTCAGAAATAAGGCTATCCGGACCACAGGCAAAGCTAATTAAAAAAATAACTCCATCTATTTCGTCTCGCCCTTCCGTGAGAAAATATCGGATACTTTGCATAATTTCTTCCTCGTGACGCCAGTAATTTCGTAGTTTCCCACCTCTTGGGTTAACGATAACAGGTTTTTTAAAGATATACTCCGGTAAGTTTTCAATCGTTAGAACTTCGACGCCTTGATCTTGAAGTTTTTTTTGAAAATCAAGGTTAATAAAGGTATCAAATATGTTGTATCCATGACCTAGCAGCAAAAACTTAATATCTCCTGTGTGTTTCCTTTTAGGCAGAGTAAATGGTCTGTTTCTCTCAACTAAGCGCAGGGCGTAATTGACGGAAGCACCTTGCCTTAAGAATTCGTGATATTCTTCAAAATACCTTTGGGCTTCTCTGTATGCATCTAAAGATTGATTTTGAGACCGACCTAATTGATTTCCAAGTTCAATCGCAGCAGTTGATATTGGAGATTCCTTAACATTCACTTCAAAGTTCAGAATTTTTGGAACGTTAGGTAAAATTTTGATAACATCAGGTAAGGATAAAAATTTCGGACAAAAGTAGGAATCTTTTACTTCAGATACATATCACGAAATCTCCCAAGGTAGTTTTGAAGGGAAAACAGACGAACTCAGGGCTGTGTTTCACGCCAATCTTCACATCGTTACGATTCGTGGGATCTGGCAGAATCACCTCGGCACCCATACACTCGAAGAAAGTCTTGAACGCCGGCCACGAATTGCCCATATTTGGAAAAGAAACTTTCATAACAAAATAGCCTCTCAAAGGTTAAAAAGAGATCCGATACCAAAAAACGAATTTCTTGAAAAAAACTCGAGTCCATTCTTAACGGCGAATCCTACATCTAATTTCTTTGATGGATTCAGCATTGTTAAAACTATTGACATTGGTTTTTCAATACTAGACACGAAATATTCAAAATTGGATTTCGGCTTAAAATATATATTTTTTATTTCATCCGGGACCACATACTTGGCATCTCTAAACAAAGGATTAGATTTCTTGTTGCCAACCATTAAATCATGAAATGCTTCGATTCTTGTTCTTAGTCCTTCAAAACCAGAACTTCCATCAAGACTAAAATGAATGTGG
>JAZGEW010000112.1:0-8412 GCA_036478875.1 Promethearchaeia archaeon
ACGATTTGTTTCATAATCATTATTGGGAACTTCACTATAATAAGATGAGACGCATAACAACACTAATGATGAAATAAATATTAAAAGTATTATTGAATCTTTTAGAATCAATTTAGAATTAATTTTCTTGAAACTTAAGTTTTTTAATTTAAACTTATTGAACTTTAAAGACTTCCTTTTGTAATTTATAAATTCATTAATTATGATTAAACCTAAATTAATAATAATAATTCCTGAAATTAACAAAATTGTATTAAATTTAAAACCTCGAATTGTTGTTTCAGGGTAAGTTACATTATTGTATAGAGTTATATAACTAAATAGCATCAGGATATTTTCAATTGCAAGGCTTAATATAACTGCATATCCAATTTTTTCTATAAATTTATAAGCAGGTTTAATGATACTTAGAAAATTATATCCGGGTAATATAAAAACGATAAGATAACCAAGAATTAGATTAAGAGGTTGAATAATTATCGAAAAAATACTTATAAGGTAATATAAAATAATTAGACTTATTTCTATTAATAAAGGGATTCTAATTAAACGCATTGAATTTTTAAATCATTTACAAAATATAAAGATTAATATAAGAGAATTTAATACGAAATCATGAAATATGTTATGTTTTAGGATACATTTCAAAATATTCCTCAACTTTTCTTATTATAACATTTAAGATTGATGAATTAATTTATTATATGATTTAATGGAACAAAATAAGAAGATATAATTAAAAATTAAAAATACTCTTAAACTGAAAATTCAAAAGAATGAACTCAGTTTATTATCGGGGGATTTACCAATCATAAACATAAAAAATAGAAAGATACCTAGTTCAAAATAATATGAATTTGAAAAATAATTATTAATCTCAATTTATCAGAAATTTTTTCTATTTTTAATTATTAATGATATTAAATAATCTATTTTTTATTTAGAAAAAATGCTTAGAATTTTAAGAGTCGTCCCATTTTTTGCACCTGCTTTTGGTCATGGTGGTCCAGTTGTTCACTCTTTTAATCTTTCAAAAGCACAAATTAAATTAGGGCATCATGTTAGGGTTTTTACAACAAATATTTATAATTATAGAGTTGCATCGAAAGAATTACCAAAATTTGAAATTATAGATAAAGTCCATATACATAGGTTTCCAATTTTTTTCCGATTAGGGCAATCACATTTTTTCATTACTCCCTCATTAGCTTCAGGATTTCTTAAATATAATTATGATGTCTTACATGTTCATTCTTACAGAACATTTCAAACTAATATCGCTACAATTATTAATAAATTCCATAAAAAACCATTTATTTTTACTGCTCATGGTACTTTGAGAAATATGTATCTACTAAGATTATTTCTCACTAAAAATAAAGAAGCTAATCGTATGCGGTATTTTGATTTTGTATTTAAAAATTTTTTTCTCAATACAGTTGATAGAGTTATTGTTCATTCAAACCATGAGAAATGGTGGACTTTAAAATTTAATGTGCCTGAAGAAATGATAAGAATAGTACCTCATGGAATAAATGTTGAAAATTTCACTAATCCAGAGCATAAGGTTAATTTTATAAAAAAATATAAACCAAAAGGTAAAGTTATACTTTATGTTGGTAGGCTTTTCAGGAATTATAGGCAATTAGATTATTTAATTGAATCTATGAAGATTATCTCTCAAGAATATGAAGACGCTAAATTATGGATAGTAGGTCATGTCTATGATAAGGATTATGAACTAGAGTTAAGAAAATTAGTAAATACTAATAATTTAATTAAGAATGTAAAGTTTATAACAAATCCGACTAGAGAAGATATATTTGGAGCCTACCAAGTAGCAAGCGTTTTTGTTTTCCCTATTACCGAATCTGATAGTTTTGGAATTCCACTAATCGAAGCAGGTGCCTCAAAAACACCTGTAATTTCTACAAATAGAGGTCCTGCACCAGAATTAATTATTGATGGAAAAAATGGATTTCTTATAAATAAAGATGATGAATATCAATTAACTGATAAGCTTCTTAAGATTCTAGATAATGAAAAGTTGGAAAAAGAAATGGGTATGAAAGGTTATGAAATAGTTTTAAGAAACTACACTTGGGATGCTGTTGCTAAACAGACTGACGAGATCTATAAAGAATTAATTTAAAATAATAAGATTATAAAAAATGTTAAATTGTTATGAAATTTCTCTATATCGTTGATGAATTTCCTCCAATAGGGCGTCATCCGGGCATTCGTGCTTTAGAAATTTCAAAGAGATTGCTTAAAAAAGACATAAAACCTATAATATTAACTAGAGAGGTAAAAAAGTCAAAATTTCTCAATTTAAAACTTATTAAAGAAATACCTTCAAATTTAAAAATAGTTAAATCATATTCATTTGAAATTCAAAATAAGTTTTTATTAAAATTTTTGGATTTAGTATTCAGAATTGATTTTTATATCTCATGGGTTCCTTTTGCTTATTTCAAGGCAAAAAAAATCTTAAAAAGAGAAACTGATATAAAATTTATTTATATCGCAGGTCCTCCTTTCTACAACCACATTATTGGTATACTTTTAAAGAAAAAATTTGATATTCCACTGATATTGGAATATCGGGATCCTTGGTCGTATAATCCTTACCTAGGAAAAAGAGAAAGATGGTTGAATCAAAAATTAGATTTAATAATTGAACGAAATTCTCTTCAGGTTGCTGATATGATAATAACGGTAAGTAGTGCTTTAACAACTTACTTAAAAAAATGTTTTTCTTTTATTAATAACAAACCGATTCATTCAATACCTAACGGATTAAATATTTACAAGAAAGCTCCAAAATTAGTGAAAGAAAATTTTAAAATTCTATTTGTATTTGCTGGTTCATTATATAGAAAAAGATCGATCACACCGTTTCTAAAAATAATTTCACAATTAAAGGCAGATGGAGTAATAGGAAGGAATAACTTTCTATTTAAGATTTTTGGCGATTATGATTATAAAGAACTAGATTCTGTTATAAAAAATTTAAAAATTAAAGATATAATATTTTTAGGGCAACGATTACCTAGGTTCCAAATCTTTAAAGAAATCTCTCAAGCACATTTTACAGTTCATATTGGAGAAAATCTATATTATCCAACAATAGCTTTTAAGATATGGGATTATCTTAGTTGTAGAAAGAAGATTTTATACTTGGGAAGAAAAGAATCCCTTACAGCAAAATTTCTTGAGAAAAATAATTTTGGTTTTACCTTACCTATAGACAATTTAAAGAATGCAAAACAATTATTAGCAGATGTAATCGAGAATATTAGAAATCAAAATCAAGATATTACCATTCCTAAAGAAAATTTAAAGGAGTTTACATGGGACCATAGAGCTAATAAATTTATAGAAAAGATTGTTAAACAACAACACGTTTTTGGATAAGAAGAATAAATTAATTTTACATCACATATTTTTTTATTACAATAGAATACATGTTTAGAGTAATGAATTTTCGTAAAATTCTAAAGTATCTTAACTATTTTTACTTAGTTAATGTATCTTACATAGTTTTAAGAAATAAAATTGGATTCATATACTTTAATAAAAAAAGAGCTATTTTAAGACAATCCTATTACAACTCTAATTTGTGTCGTTCAACAATTGGTAAGCTATTAAATTTTGAAAGATTAACTAATATTTTTTTTAAAAAAATTATCTTCTCTTATGCACAGAATACAAAGAGTGCAAAATTAAGAAAAATTGTAAAAATTCATTGCAATGATGACATTCAACAATATATCCATTTTGCAGATAACATTTTAAAAAATGAATTTTTAATATTTGAGAGATCAATAAGTTTTGATAAAGAAATTGATTGGCATTTTGGCTTTTATGAAAATTTTCGATGGAAACTAGAAAAATCAGAAAAAATAGATTTATATCCTAAAGAAGGTATTGATGTGAAATATGTATGGGAACTTAATAGACATCAGTTTTTGAACTATTTAGGATTTGCATACTATATAACTAAAGATGAAAAATATGCAATAAAATTTAAAAATCTTATAAAAGATTGGATTAAAAAGAATCCCCCCTTAATTGGAATAAATTGGTATTCCCCCTTAGAAGTTTCTCTAAGATTAACTTCTTGGATCTTCACACTTTATTATTTCCAAGATTCTGAGAAAATAAATAATCCCAATTTTTTTCAACAGATTTTTAAATCAATGTTTCAACATGCATATTTTCTGAAGAATTTCTACGATCGAAGGTCTTTTAATCATACTATAGGAGCTTTATTTGGACTCTACTTATTTTCAAAGATCTTTGAAGAAATTAAACCTTTAGGTAAATGGGAGCAAAAATTCTTTAAAAAATTTAGTAACCAAATTAAATTACAGACCAGACAAGATGGGAGTAATATTGAGCAATCTGTAAATTATCATAGATTTGTACTTGAATTTTTCACCTTATTTTTGTTAATAAATACAAAATCTATTTCAATTGAGGATAGGAAATTAATTGAAAAAATGTATGAATTCCTTATGTACATTATAAAACCAAATAAAACCTTTCCTAAAGTAGGGGATTCTGATGATGGTAAAACCCTTATGTTAACTGCATATGATAGAAATCCTTATACTTCTCTTTTAAACTTGGGTACAATTATTTTTCAGAGAGCTGACTTTAAATATGTCTCGAATCGTATCTCAGCAATCTCAGTTTTACTGCTCGGAGAGCAAGGATTTAATATTTTCGAGAAACTCACATCTAAATCAAATTCTCACAATTTCCATTATTTTGATAACGCTGGGTATGTAGTTATAAGAAGTAATTGGACAGACAAAGCAAATTATTTATTTGTTAATTTTGGTAATTTTGGACCTCAAGATGCTGCTCATTCTCATAGTGACATTACAAATTTTATTTTTTCTTCTCAAGGTAAAGATATAATTATTGATTCTGGAACTTTCCAATACAATAAGTCTTGGACAGAACGAAACCTTTTTAGAAGTAGTAAAGCTCATAATATCATTACAATTAATAATTTAAATCAAGCTAAAATAACTAATTGGTTTGCTTGGGGAAAAAAACCTAGAATTAAAAGAAAAATCAAAATTAGCGAAGATAAAATTGAATTAACTTGTGTACATAATGGATTCGAAGGCTTTTTAGTTAAAAGAATTATAAAAACAGATATATTGTTAAATGTTTTAGAAATTAAAGATATTATAACTAAAAGCAAGGATATCATCAAAGAAAAAGTATATCATATCGATTCTTATTGTCATTTTGATAATGAAATTGAAATAAAAGAAAAATATTATGAATTAATCTTAAATAATGATATTTCTTTTAAAATTTCTTCTGGGGATAATATCATGACAAGCCTTATTAAAACAAAATATTCTAAACAGTATGGACAAAAAACTGAAAACCAAACATTACAAATTCATTTGAATAGATCATTTAAAAAAGAGCAAGAATTAGCAATTTTATATAAAATTCAATTATTAAAGTGAATGCACGTATTTAATACTTTAAAAATCAATTCCCGTTCTATAAACTTACACGATTAAGTTTTAAAACAATCTTGAAATAATCAGAAATTACTTTTTTTCTAATAACTCTTAATTATTTTAGCAAATTAAGTATCTTTCTCATAGCTCGATGAATAATATTTTTTTTAGAAAATAAGGCTTTCATTAATTCAATTTCTTTGATAGAAAATACATTTAAAAATTTAGTTAGGCCAAAATAGATGAACAGATAAGAAATGATCGTTATTAATGGAAGTGTCATAATAAATTCTAGATTTAAAGTCTCAAGCAAAAATCTATATAAGTCATTTAAAATTAATATGTGAAGTAATAGGGAAAGGGTAAAAGAGATAATAAAAATTATATATTGCTTTATTGTATTTAGCAAGTCAATTCTAATATTGAATATTTTAATACTTATTATCATCTGAAAACCAAATATTATGAAATTTGCTATTACTATACCTAAAATCGCTAAAAATACATCATAGAAAATCAAAAATAAAAGAAAAAGACAAGATCTTGTCAAAACAAATATTATTCTAATCGGTATAATATACTTTGAATTTTTTTCTAACATCAAGTATGCATCAAAGGATGAATTTAAACCTGTGAAAAGTATATAAAAAATGTAAACAGTTAGCAATGGTAAAAATCCTATATAATTCTCACCATAAACTAAAACTAAAAAAAAATAAGCTGAAAAAATCATTAATCCCGCAATAAGTAGAGACAAATGTAAAGAATATTTGAAAATAATGTTATAATAGATTGTAATTCTTTTAAAGAATTTTTTTGATGCGATTTTTGAAAATGATGTTAAGAGAGGATAAGTAAAAGACGCAGAAGCACTCTGCCCTACCTCCTTATAATAATTTGCTAAACTATATCCTGTTACCAACGAGGGAGATTGAGAATAACCTATAGAAATAACCTCAATTTGTTTCCAGAACTCATTGATAAAAATTCCAACACTGATATTACTGCCATATTTCAATACTTCTTGAAAATACTCTTTGAACTTTATGTTGTTGTTATTATTATTAACTTTGTTTATATCTCGATATTTTCTTAGAACAATTAAAGTACTTAAGAAGAAAGTAGAAATGAAGCAAATTAAATTAGTATATGCGACTATAATAATTGAAACATTATTTAAGAAAATTAAATAAAATAATAAGGTACCAATATAGAGTAAATTTTTAACTAAGATCAAAATTAAGATAATTTTAAAATTATTAAATCCCCTGTAAATTCCAATATATATTGATTCTAAACCATTAATAAATATTAATGGAGAATATATAAATAAAAGAATTAAATAACCGTTTAAACTTCCCAAAAATAAACTGGATAAAAAATAAAAAATTAGGAGAGAAATTAAAAAAACTGGAAAAATAAATATTAACTTTAAGCATAAACTATATTTGATAATCGATTTAATATTTTCTTTCTGATCTAATGATATGTACTTAGGAATAGCATAATTAAGAACATTATTTAAACTAGGAGGTAAAAAAGACAACAATAATATAATAATTGAGATATAAGAATTAACTAGAATTAAAAATCCCCATAATTCTTGAGAAAGTAATCTCGCTAATAAAATTGATGTAAGAATCTGAAAAATAAAAACTGAATAATTATAGAGGAATGAATAAGCAGTACCGTGAGCTAAATTAAGGTGCTCAGCATCAATCGTCTCCTCCTCTTTCACATCCTTCATAATGGTAGAAAGTATGAAATATTTAAATAGGTTTATGGCTTTTTTGTTATTAACAGTTTTTTTAAATCATTATTGATTTTGATCAATAGTAATAAATAAAAAAGGCGAATAAAATTATATAGAATATTCATTTAACTATAAAAAATGGAAAAAAATTTAAATAAATTAAAAATAAAATATATGATTAAATACAATTAATCCCAGGTTTTTAAAAAAAGTAGCTTTATACCAAATATTTATAATTAGATGATATAATAAATTAAAAGTATATAATAAATAGGATTATATGGCGATGTTAGATTACAAGGAAAAATCAGTAAATATTATGAAAGTAAAAAACGAGATTTTTGAGAAACAAGATTATTCTTTTAATAATCATAAAATTGCTATTTTAGTCCCTGCTTATAACGAAAGTAAAAATATTGGAAAAGTTTTGTCGCAAATTTCAAGCCAAATAACAAAACAATTGAAAATTATTGTAATAGATGATGGATCTACAGACAACACTGGGAATATAGCAGAAAGTTATGGTGCAAAAGTCATAAGACACCAAGAAAATAAAGGATATGGAGCCGCTGTAAGAACAGGATTGAAGAGTATAAAAAAAAACAATTTTGATATTGCTGTTATTTTAGATAGTGATGGACAACATAATCCAAAAGATATTCCTAAATTAATCGAACCTTTAGTTAAAAATGAAGTTGATTTTGTATTTGGAAATAGATTCTTTTATAAACATTTTATGCCGCCATTAAAATTATTATGTTCAAAAATAATAAGTGCTGTATATTTAGTTTTTATCAGAAAATTAATTTTTGATCCTACTAATGGATATAGGGCAATGACTTCAAAAGTTTTTAAAAATCTTAACTTAGAATCAGATTATTCAATATCTCAAGAAATGTTGTTAAAAATCCTTCCTTTTTATAAATATAAACAAGTCCCTATATATGTTCCTCCCAGAGAAAATGGTGATTCATTTATAAGATTGAAACACTACTTCTATAAAATGATCTTTATGGTTTTTAAATACTATTTTTTTCCTAAAATTAAAGGTTTAACGGATTTACTCTTTAGTGAGAAAACTAGAAGGAAAGTATCATTTTATTGTTTAAAAACATAAATTTAACACTTAAAATGAATAAGGATAAAGTTGAATTCTTGAAATAT
>JAZGEW010000113.1:0-19571 GCA_036478875.1 Promethearchaeia archaeon
TTTTTTCATCATTTTTACATTGAATTAAAATTAATGAAGAAATAAGAGTCCTAAAATAAAATATTTTACTTTTAATTTCTCTATAATATTTATATTTATAGAGAAGAATATAGGTATATAAATCGAATTTATTTATCCAATATTAGAAGAACCATTAAAAAATTCTCTTAATAATTCAGAGATGAGAGAATAATTACTAGAATGAATATTTGGACTTTCACTTTCCATTTTTAGCATAATTTTTCTTTTTTCTGTACCATTTGTTTCTAATTTAATAGATAATTTTTTAGATTCAAATTTAGGTTTTTTTTGACGGAATGAATTTTCTCCCCACAAACTTTCAATTTTTTCTGCTACTTTCTCTTTATTTTTAATATTCTCCATTTTAGAAGTATTCAAAACGTCAGTCTTTTCCATCATTTAACACTTTATTTGAATGGTTTAAATTTCTTTTCAATTACTTACTTTAACTCTAAATATTTAAAGTCCATTAATATTTTAGATTTAAGATTCAATCTTTTCTAATCTTAACATAACATTTTTCTTTATTGATTCTTTTTCTCAACTATGCCAGATGAGTTCGATTTCAAGAACTATAAAACGATGGAAGAATATAGTAAGACTGTCGAGGGAACAAAATATTTACATTCATTATATTTAAGGGCAGTTAATAATCCGATTCGCCGGGAGATTTTAACTATTGTAAACAATTTTAAACGTATTTCAAAAAAGGATCTGTTGAGGAAACTTCTCAATGAAAGAATAATCGAGGACGAGTCTATGTTTGATTATAACTTGAATTTTTTAATTAAAGCTTTTTGTATTAACTCTGTTAAAGATGAAAATGATGAAGAGATTTTTTATGAAATTACTCAGAGTGGTAAAGTAATTGAATATTTAGAATAAAATTATAATTTTTAATTATTCCTTATAGAAATTCTGGTAACAATTACAGCAAGGAACTCCATATTGAAGATTGAATTTTCTTAATTTTCTATTATTTAAGGTCATTAATCTAATCAATTCTTCTATTAATAATTTCTTGTCTTCGTCAAAATATACACGCTTTAAATTGAAGAAGTGGTTTAAATTTCCACAAATAGGGCATTTTGAGTAGAATTTAATAAAATTATAAAATATTTGTTTTTCACCTTTATTTAACGACTTTAATTTTAAATCTGGGTTGTTTTTAATAATATCCCTTAAATTGTTTAATTCATTTAACATCTCATCTCTTAGAAAATTTGAATTATAGTCTCCTAATTCTAAAGAAACGGTATTCTCTTCGATAAATATATCTGAAGTATTGAATTTATCAATATATTCCACAGCTTCATTGAAAAATCTTAAAGATTTTCTTTTCTTTTTCTCACTCATATAAAAACTAAAATGGTTTTTTTTAGACTTACCAAAAATATAATTAGATACTCTCTCTAAAAAAGATATCGAATATTTCAAATTAATGGAAGAATCTAAATTTTATTACAGAAATTTCAAATATTTCTCATTTCGATTGAATAAATCATTCTTATTATCACCAACTAACCTTCTAAAATCAATTATTTTAGAAGAAGCGAAGTATTCAAAATCAAATTCGACATCATCACCAGATTTTTTTCCTGGTATTGGCATAAGTCTACAAGTTAAAGGTTTATTCAATCTAACAGATATTGTGCATACATCGAGTAAGATATAAAATAATTCTTTTTCCGTTATATCACCGGGAAGTGGAACTACATCGAGACCCGCTCCGCACATAGTAGAATACAATAAAAGTGAATCTAAATTGAATTTATTTTCAGACAATCGTTTTGATAAAATGAAATCTTCTAAAACGGGTTGCATAAATCCTGAAAACCCTATTACCTTCTCTTTATCGATAGGTATAGCGTTTTTAATTAAAGCTACTCC
The DNA here is from genome assembly GCA_036478875.1 of Promethearchaeia archaeon. Taxonomy (GTDB): domain Archaea; phylum Asgardarchaeota; class Lokiarchaeia; order Sigyniarchaeales; family SOKP01; genus Loki-b32. Next base: position 1,912 of record JAZGEW010000113.1, read on the forward strand.
AGTTAAAGTTCCGCTAGCTCCAAAATATTCAACTCCTAGTTTTTCAATAGCAGTTCCAATACTCTTGTCAATCATAGGATAGGGAGCAGGGGTTAAATCAATTCCTTTAAATTCAATATTGAAGTTTCTACTAGCTTTTTCTGCTATACTTGTTAAATTGTCGTAAATTTCATTAAATTTCGCTAACATATTTAGTTGAGCATCTTTTAATGTTTCTGATTCTTCAATTGCATTTATGACTTCATCTGCCATTTCTAATGCTAAGGAAAAAGCGGGTTTTTCAGAAAAGTGATAAGCTGCGGGAAAGAAAGGAACATTTGGACCTACATTCGCAGATACACAAAATTGCAAATTTTTAAAAGGGTCAGGTTCAGATAATTCTTTGATTATTTTTGCTCCTGATTTTAAAGCTGCTATATTGATCCCGTTTTTAGTTGATGCAACTGGCAATGATGTAAAAAAAATATCATGATTTTTAATAAATTGAGGAACCTCATTTAATAATAGTTTCTCAAAAATACCCATTTCTTGAATTGTTGAGGCTAACATCATACAGCAGGCAAAATAATCAAATTTATAATCTTTTAATATATCTTGTAAAAAACCTAATTGACTATTTATGTCTACTAAAGTCTCTTTTAAGTTTTTTTCATAAAATAATTTATTATCATAGCTAAACAGTGGTTGAGTCGCAAATCTTTTAGTATCAACACTAATGTCGATTTCATCCAACATACTAGTAAGTTCATTAGCAAAGGAGGAGAAATTTTCCAGCCTATTTTGTAAAAATGAAAAAATTGTTTCATTCTTGAGAAGAAAGGGTATTATCTGACCAATCGTAATAGACCTTATTCTCATATTATTTTACAATTTTTTAAGACATAAATTTAGAATTAAAATTCGCGTACTATAATATAATAGAAAATATCTATTAATAAGGTTTAGACCATTAAATTGAATAAAAATATATTCATTTTATTTCAAATACTATTATCAGTAATATTGGGCTGAAGTATTTGTGGCATCAGTCCGAATGCCTCTATCCCATCCACCGAAATGATATTTGGGAATACTTTCTTTTATCTCTTAAGGTAATATTCACTCTAATTAATTACTTCTCTTGGCATAAGAATCTGTATTTACACCCCTAACTATGATAATCCCGATTTCTTAAAGGATAACATTGAGCGGAAGTGAGCGTGGAGTTGCACCACATTCTTTATGCATCATCGAGGCTTGTGAATATAATCATAAGTGTCTATGCTCAAAATTAAAGCAATTGAGACTAGAGATTTTCTAAAGTTCATAAAAAACAAGATAACTAAAGCTATTATCAAATGAAATAAGATTTTTTCAAATTTATTATACTTTAAAACTATTAGAGAAAATATCATAAAAAAAGACTTAATTAATTTCATGTAAGGATTTTTGATTTATTTTAAAGTAAATATTTCTTAAATTTCATCTAATTTAGCTTTATCTTTTACTTCTTCTCTGCTTAAAGGGGTTTTTATGAACTCATCGGGTCGAATCGGGCCTAGATTGGATAATTCTTCTTTAAATTGCACTATGTTTTTAGCATATTTTTCCCCTTCTCCCGCGGATATACTTATTATCTTAATTCGGTTTTCATTTATATTTGCTTCAGCTAACATTTCTCTAATACTTTCATATCGAGTTTCCGTCTTAATAAACCCTGTTTCATAATGACAATCTTGAGGATAGCAACCAGCGATTAAGACTCCATCAGCTCCATAGAAGAAACTTTCAAAAACTATTGATGGATTAAGCATAGCTGTACACATAACATGAATAGTTCTTACATTAGTAGGATAAATTATTTTACTTGTTCCTGCAAGGTCTGCTCCTACATAAGAACACCAATTGCATAGAAATGCCACTATTAAAGGAGATTCTTTCTTTTCTCTAAGAATTGATTGTAACTGGGTGGAAATTTGTGTCTTTCGAAATCCTGGAATATAGAGGGCATCATAAGGACACATTGCAACACAAGCACCACATCCTGAACAGTTTGCTTGAGTAATCTTTAATTTGTTCCCTTCGATTTTTAAAGCATTATATTCACAAATATTTTCACATAGCCTACACAGATCACATTTTTCTTCATTAAAATAAACAATATGAGGATCTAACTCTACTTTTTTACGAGCTATCAGCCCTAATGCTTTAGCAGCAGCACTTTCAGCTTGAGCAATACTAGAAGGTATATCTTTAGGCCCTTGGATTGCTCCAGCTAAGTAGATACCACTTACAAGCGTTTCAGAAGGCCTAATTTTAAGATGTCGTTCTAACAAAAAGCCATTTGGATCTTGAGAAATGTTTAATATTTTACTTAACTCATCTGTTCCTTCAGCAGGTTCTATACCCACGGCTAAAACAACTAAATCTGTTTTATTCTCAAAAATAGCATCTTCAATTATATCTTCGCCGCGAACTATTAATTCATTTGAAGTATCGTTTTTTAATATTGCTGAGATACTACTTTTTATAAAGCGAATCCCAAAAGCCTCTCGGGCTCTATTGTAAAATTCCTCACAATTTTTTCCATTTGCTCTAATATCTGTGTAGTATATTTTAATTGCAATGTCAGGGTTTTCTTTTTTTATCAGAACTGCTTGTTTTATTGCTACATTACAACATACTTGACTACAATACTCGTGATGAATTTTTTTATTACGAGAACCAACACATAAAACAAAAGATACTTTTTTAGGAATTTGTCCATCAGAAGGTCTTATTAATTTACCATGGCTTGGACCATCATTATTAAGTAATCTCTCCATTTGCATTGTAGTTATTACGTCGGGATATTTTTCATAACTATATTCCGCTAATATTGAAGGATCAAATGGTTTTAGACCTGTTGCAACTATTATTGAGCCAACTTTAATATCAATAATTTCAGGTTCTTGTTCAAAATCAATAGCATCTCTCTCTCCACAGGCTTGAGCACATGCCTTACATCCAATACAAAAATCTTCTAAAATATTTGGATATAAAGGTATTGCTTGAGGATAAGGGACATCAATAGCTTTTCTTGGAAAAAAAGTATCCTCTACCTCTATTGGGCATACATCTCTACATATATCAAAACAACCTACACAATTTTCTTCTTTTATGAATCGAGGGTTTTTCTTTATGGATACATCGAAATTTCCTATATATCCATCAACATTCTCTATTGTAGAATAGGTCAGTAATTCAACATTCGGATGATTATTAACCTCTGTCATCAATGGACCAAGAATGCATATTGAACAATCAAGGGTTGGAAATGTTTTATCAAAAAGAGCCATATGACCCCCAATTGTAGCTTCTTTTTCGACTAAATACACTTTACTACCCGTATCAGCAATTGCAAGTGCTGCTTTTATTCCAGCAATCCCTCCTCCAATGATTAAAGCTGAGGGTGTTATATCTGAATATTGAACTTCTAATGGTTCTAGAAGTTTAACGTGTTCAATCGCCATATTAATTTGATCTATTGCTTTTTTTGTAGCCTTTTCTGGCTCATCATAATGAACCCATGAATTTTGTTCTCGTATATTAGCAAATGATATTAAAAATCGGTTAATTCCTGCCTTTTCAATTGTTTTACGAAACAATAATCCGTGTAATTTAAATGAACAAGCCGCAATAACTACACGATCAATTTTTTTTTCTCTAATTTCCTCAATAATCTTATTTAATCCTAATTCAGAACATAAATATTGGTATTCAAAAACTTCTACATTTGGCTCTTTTTCAAAAAACTCAATTAATTTAATAACTTTAATAACCCCTGATATATTTCTCCCACAATGACACACAAATAGACCTACTATCATAACTATATTAGAATTTATATTTCATTAAATTAAACTAATGAATCAAATTTATAATACTTGCTTAAAATTAATAACAATTAGATAATCCATATAACTTCCAGTTATTAAATTCTGATAAATATAAATTATAACTTATAAATTTAATAATCATTCAATAAATTTAATGGAATTAAGTAAACTTATAGATTGTCTTGCCATTTTCAATCCAGTTTTTAAAATCGATATACAACTCTTATATAAAACTCCATAATTCTTTTGTATTAATTGTTTTGCTCGTTGAATTAAATCGGTCTTTAGGATATTTAAATTTATTTTACTTTAAAGATAATAAATCGTTGTAGATGAGAGATACCAAAGGTAAAGATAATTGTGAATTAACATTCATTTTTCCATATTAAGGAGTGTAATCCTATCAAACATCTAATAATACATATGTAAATATTTTTAAATTGGGTAAGATAATTTAAACCCAATTCCAATTTAAGAGAAAAAGTAATTAAAAAAAAGAAGTGAACTTTCATGAGTGAAAGAACTTACATGAGTGAAGAAACTAGCGAAATGACTGCACCAAAAATAATTCTTTTTATCGCAATGCTTTTCATGCTCGCTGAAGCTGTAGCTTATTTTACAGTGGGTGGAATCGTGATTCTTTATGGGATCTTAGAACTTGTATTTATAGCAGTGATCTTTATATCATTAGCTCTTGTTAGCTTAAAGTCTATTAAAATACCTTATTCCTGGTGGATCATGCTTATTATCGGAGTTCTTTTAATTTGATTCGCGTTCTTAGCGGGTGGGACATACTTAACAGGTATCTTAGTATTATTAGCCGTAATAGTAGAATTAGTAACCGAGAAGAAAGACTTTAAAGCCTCTAAACTCATGGCTTTAGTTGGAATTGCCTTCTCGATTTGGGATTGTATTGCTATCTTCATTGGTTTTACTGCTGGAAACGAAATATTAATAGTAAATGCTGTCTTTGGTCTCATATTAGCTATAATTCTATTAATATTAGTACTAGATTTGGTTGACATTAAGATACCTTATACATGGTGGGTTGTTCTAACAATTGCTTTTGTAATATGGACTTGGGTTTCACCTTTTGCGGCAGGTTATCCTGTTACAGGTTTTGGGGGAACAATTCTAATGTTAGCGTGGATTTTGATTCTTTTTGCTTTTTAATTCAATAATTAATTTTTTTTTTTCTTATCTTAACCTTATTTTTAAGTTCTAAGGTTTAAACAGAAATTCTAACTATTCTTATTATTTTTTGGATATTCTAAAATACGTTTATAAAGTGAAGGAACCATCTCAATATATTTGTTTTTGCCCAAATTTTTTAAAATTATATTTGAGACTTCTTCTAAAACAACTTCATAATCTTCGGGGTTTTCAAGCATACTTAACATTAAAATGAAAAAATAAGCTGTTTCGGAGCCAGAATAATAAGTTATAAAATTAATGTTTTCTATGGTTAGACTAGCAAATCCCGGTTGTTTGCTAAATTCATGTAAATTAAGAATGTGCATAAAGCTCTTATTTGATATATTCACTTTCTCCTCGGGATATTTTGCTTTAATATCTATTCCACTCCGCTCATCATATTTCATAACTATAATTCCATTTGGCATGATTTACTCCTTTTACTCTTCAAGCATTTCTTTCGATAAGAAAGGATATACTTTAAGAATATTAAAATTATGTTTCTTCATCTCGAAAAAGTAATTCTCCTCTATTTCATATTCCAATTGCGCCCAATTTAATATTTCAGTGCTAGAATAATATTGTCCCTTTAAAACTTGTAAACCTTTGCATTTTTTCGTATAATTATCAAAATTTTTCTTGCTTGATACCATCATTTGCCAAAATGGGAACGATCTACATTGAAAAGGACGAGCTTTATGAACACTACATTCATTATCTTTTAGAAAATGACAGTGTTCATATTCTCCTGTAAATTTAAATCCCAGTGTCTTATACCTGTAAGTTTTTCCTCTTTGTGCCCCCGGTTCTTTCCAGAAAAATGAATCGTTAATTACTTTAAGATATTTCTCAGCAAATTCTATTAAACCCTTCTTTCCATCAAAACCTATAGCTTTAGCTAATCTGAGAATATCTTCCTTATATAAATACACTTCTCCTTCTTTAAATCCTGTGCAACATTTACCACACAATTGGCAAGAAAATTCAATTCCATTTTCAAGGTTTCTAGAAATCTTGATCTCTATCGAAGTCAATCCTAAAAAAAACTATCAATTTTTAAATTAATCAATAATATACTTATATCTAATTAATATTTAAGTATTAATTCATTGATTATGTTAGGCAATAAAGAAAAAGGAGTATGAATATTTGGCTATACTATTAAACCCAAAAGAAAATAAAGATGTAAATTTCCATCTTATCAGTGATAACCTAAATAGGTTAGAAATCATTTTAAAAAAAAACGAAATTTATAATAAAAGTGAGTTCATAGAATGGCGGAAAGATTTTGACAACATATATGGTAAAAAACATACAAATTTACATCTATATATTGTTTTTGCATTAATCTACTCCATTAGTCATGTCTTTATTTCTAAATTTATTCTAAAAAAAACCCTCCTTAAAAATAATACAATATCTTATAACTTAATTAGAGAAATTGAAAGGGATGTAAAACTCAAGTATAAAAATCTGAATATTTTTTGGTTTAGATACTTTAATCCATTTTTCTCTCTTTCTGAGAAAGAAGATTTATCTTTTTTCTATGAGCTTATTAATAATATTTCTGATTATATTTTTAAATTGAATCTTAAACCAGAATATTTATTTGATTATTTAATTCAAAGCATTATATCTCCTCTCATAAGACATAAATCAGGAGAATATTTTACACCGCCATTCTTAGCAAAAGGGATGGTTGAAGACATATACTCATTTGGAGAGGCCGTTCTGGATCCCTGTTGTGGTTCAGGAAATTTTTTATCTGAAGTTGTAAAGAATATTCTTTCTCAGAATGAACCAAAAGAAAAGAAAATTAAAGCAATAAATAAAGTATTTGGTTATGACATAAACCCAATTTCTATTTATATATCAAAAATTAATTTATTATATTTATTAAAAGATTTAATTCCTGAAATTAAATTAAATTTGTATGTATCTAATTCATTATTTCAAATAAATAATATCTTCAAAGAGAGATTCGATTTAGTTATTGGTAATCCCCCTTGGTTTACCTACCGAGACATAGAATCTGTTGATTATCAAGATAAAGTTAAAACCTTGGCGGAAGAATTAGAAATAAAACCATTACCGAAAAATCTCCTAAATTTAGAAATATCGACTCTATTCTTCAATAAAGCAAAAGAATCTTTCATGAAAGATGATGGTAAAATATTCTTTGTCATAACGAAAGGTGTTATTACAGGTTCCCATGCTTCTAGATTCCGTAATTTTAAAGGATTCTCGGATATAAAAATATGGACTTTCGATAAAAAAATCGAGAATATATTTAATATCGATTTTATTTGCTTATTTGGGCAAAAAAGAAGAGAGAATTTTGAAAACTCAATTAATGAAATTAAATCTTACCATTTTACATTAAAGAATGAATTTGAGGGAGTGGACTATTTTAAGCCAATTGATCTAAAATTAGATAAAGTAGTCCCTTTAGTACCTTATTCAATTGAAAAAAAAGGGGGAAAAGTATATACAAAGAAACTCATCTCAAAAGAGAACATTAAAAATCTATTACCTATTAGAGAAAGCTATTATAAACAACTTTTTCATAAAGGAGCAGATTTAAATCCTCGAAATCTAATATTTATTAAATTTAAAAATGTTAATGGCAGTTTAAGGAAAATTAATCCTGATATGCGAATTTTCAAAAGAGCAAAAGCACCTTGGATTAAAAAAGAATTTGAGAATGTCGTTGTTGAGAGAGATTATATATTCAAAGTCATTAAAAGCACTGAGTTAGTTAAGTTCCATATATACAATTACTATGATGTATTTTTACCACTTAAAAAATCCGATTTAAGTTTTACATATGATAGTTTAGAGAACCACGCCAAACTCTTTTATGATAAAATCAATGATGTTTATAAGAAAAATAAAAAAGCCACAACTAAACATGAAACGTTGATGGATAACTTAAACCGATGGTCCAAATTAATAAACTTAAGACAAAAATCGAAAATTAAAATTGTTTATAATAACTCAGGCTCTATACTAAACGCTGCTGTAGTACAAGGAGATTATTTAATCACAGGTGATTTATGCTTCTATGCAACTAAAAATCTTGAAGAGGCACATTACTTATCTGCTATATTAAATTCAAATATTCTCACAAAGCAAATAAAAATCGTTAAGAGTTCTAGACATATTTTTAAGCTTCCTCTCGATATTCCTATTAAGAAATTTGAAGTTAATAATACTAATCATCAGAGGTTAGCGGAATTAGGTAAAATGAGTCAATCCGTAGCGAAAAAAACAATTAGTGCTTTTATTGAGAATAACAAAACGAATTACACCAAATTTAAAATTCAAAGTCTATTAAATGAAAGATTAAAACCCCTTATAAAAGAAATTGATGAGATTTTGATTCGAGAATTACAAAAAAATTAAAATTAGATTTTTCATTTATAACATATTATATACCCATTCAATCATGAAGAACTATATTTTTAAAATTTTAATAGCGGGAAATGCCTCAACGGGAAAGACTTCGTTGTTAAGACGATATGTCGATGGAATGTTCGACGAAAGTTCGATTATGACCATAGGAGTTGATTTTTATACTAAAAAGATTACTTTTGATAACTCACAATGCCATCTTCAATTATGGGATTTAGGAGGGCAAGAAAGATTTAGGCATCTTCTTGAAAACTTTGTAATGGGAGCACGGGGAGCGCTTCTCTTATTCGATTTAACCCGAATGCCTATTATAAAGGATATTTTAGAATGGGTAAATATTGCTCGATTACATGATATAAATTTACCAATTATTCTTGTAGGATCAAAACTAGATTTAGAGGATCTAATTGCTGTTGATGACGATAGTGCTATAAATTTAAAGAATACCTTTAATATGATAGATTACATAAAGACTTCAGCCAAAACAGGATACAACGTTGAAAAAGTATTTGAAATAATCTCAAAACAATTAATTAACATAAGTGGATGATAGATTTGTTCTATTATGGATGATGAATTAGTAATTCTTGGTTCTGGAGGAGGTCGACATCATATCAGAACACAATATAGAGCCACAGGAGGAATTATCTATAAATTTAATGATATCCAATCACATATAGATCCTGGACCTGGCGCTATTGTTAGAATTATTCAATATCAAGAAGATCCTATTAAAACAGAACTCTTTATAGCTTCACATGCTCATGTCGACCACTATAATGATTTGAGTGCTATAATTGAAAGCTCACGAGAAAACTTACATGATGGAAAATATAATTATTATAAGAAAGGCACTCTAATTACCACAAATGAAATACTTAGATATATTTCTGATTACCATCTTAACATGCTTGAAGAAGTAGTAAAATTTAAACAAGGAGATATTTTCAATTATAAAGGTGTAGAAATTAAAGCTACTAAAGTCGTCCATTCTCCTAAAAATGAAGGTTTTGGTATCAAATTTAAACTTAAGAATTATTCTTTAGCATTTACAAGCGACACAATGGTATATAATGGCTTTTCGGAAGAATTTTCTGGCATTAATATACTAGTTCTTAATCTTTTACGACCAAACTCAATAGTATGTAAAAGACATCTATGTACTGATGAAGTTATGCCATATTTAAACAAAATTGAACCACCACTTGATGGTCTTATCATTACTCATTTTGGATCATATATGGACAGCCCTCGATCGACAAAAAATTATGTCCCTAGCCAAGTAAAAAAACTTAGTCGGGGAATAAATATCAAAAATGTCATTGCTGCTGAAGATGGGTTAAAAATAAGTATTAGAGAACTTTTAAAATAAGATTAGTTCACTTCTTAATAGATATTACCTACTTTAAAAAGATTATCACGAAAACTTTTGCACAAAAATTTCAATTTATGTACCCAAATGTGTCATAAAAACTTGTTCTCGATATTGGAACATAACTAAATTATAATACGATGGTTTTTATAGTAATAATACTAATTTATAATAAGTAAGGGAATCTAACAGACAATCTGAAACTAACATTGGATGCAATTAAATTAGCCCATATCGGGAGTTGCCAAAATTCGCCCTCTATTAAGCTCTAACGAGTTTAATTCTCTCCCTAATTTTAAAAAAAGAGTTCAGATTTCTTTTCCCTTACCTTTTCTTTAACATTTAATCGAGGGATATTTAATAATATTCGAAACTGAGCTTATTATTGTTAAGTATTTTAATAATTTTTCAAATAAATTAAAAAAGATTAATTTTGAGCAACCCAATATCTACAAACGATACATTGTAAGACTTTTTGGAATATAATTTCATTAGAATTATTGGTGCGCATCATTCTGTTTACCATAACATTCCCGCACTTAGTACATATAGATAAGTCTTTTTGTTTTAATTTAGGTGCGGACATGTATGGAATCACTAATATCAGATTATTCTATCAAAAAGTTTGATCCAATAAATTATACCTATAAAATAATAATTTACCGATAAAACAACCCTTATTTATAATATAAAGATATATTTATTTAAATAAATCGTTAAGTAAATATTTTTCGATTTCCACACTTACTTTTTAGTAAATGTGTCAAAATGGTATATCTAAGTAAATTTAAACTGTAAAATGATTCTGGAATGAATCTTCTTTAAGTTCAATGATGTTATTTTTATTTTTAATAACGGTTATAAGAATTGCAATAAAGATTAGTATACATCCTATCCAACCGAATAATGAGAGTATTTCATCTCCAATTAGGAATCCAAATAAAACTGCAAATACAGGTTCAAGCGTAAAAATGATTGCTGTTGTAGTTGGTCCTTGATATTGTTGACTCCAATTTTGAAATATAATAGTGAGAGTCATAACAGCAATACCCATATAGATCATTATAGCCCAAAAAGGCAGGGAATATGATAATAAATCATAATGTTCTCTGAGGAGTAAAGAACAGATAAAACTGGATATAGAAATAACAATAACTTGAATTATTGAATAGGCATAGATGTCTACAAGTCTGACAATCTTGTCATTAAAAATTATATAGAATGCCCAAAAAAAAGTACAGGTTAATACTATTAAATCCCCAATATTAATTCCTGCTTCACCTTCTAATAATAAAAACGCCATTCCAATAACAGATAAGGTTACAGCACCCCAGATTCTTTTATTTAATGGTTTTTTATAACCTAACCAAGCAATAAAAGGAACAACAACTGCACTTAGTCCTGTGATAAAGCCTGTTTTTCCTGCTGTAGTTGTTTGAAGGCCAATTGTTTGAATTGTAAAACCGAAGAAATATATCATTCCAGTTCCTACACTCATTAATAATATCTTTTTGTTAATATTTCGTAAATGATAAAAGAAAGGTGCAAATCCGATTAGAGCGATTGCAAATCTTAACCCTATATAAAGAAAAATAGGAACTTCTTGGGTAATATTTTTTGTTAGAATAAATGAAGTCCCCCAGAGGAGTGTGGTAAGAATCAATAAGATTATGGCAATTAGACTCCGATTGGATGAGGTATTTTTAGAGCTTTTTTGTACCATAGTTATTTCATCTTCTAATTCATGTAATTGTAGAAAACATAATAAGAATTTAAATCATTACTTTAATTCTTGTTGTATCATTACCGTCTAAGTAGATTAATATAATTTATTATCTTATTGTTTATTATATTTGAGGAATCGTATTCCAGACCTAGTATTTTCCATGAGTGAAAAAATTTTTAAAAAAAAAGATAAGCCTGAGGAATTAATTCGAGCAAAACAACTCGTTAATGAAGGTAAATTTGATGAAGCATTTCAAATAATGAAGAATTTCGAAAAAATGGGAGATACGTCTCGCTATGATTTAGTATCATGGCAGTTACTTAAGTGTGACATTTTGTTCCAGCAAGCAGCAGCGATAGAGCTTTTCGAGCTTGCTGAACAAACATATAAGGAGAGTTTAGGATTAGGAAAAAGTCTCTTATCAATTGATGCTTTATATTATTGGGCTTGGGCTTTAATATGGTCAGATAATTTAGAAAAGACTGAGGAAATAATAAAGCAAGGAGAAGAACTGTTAAAAACCCTAATGCATGAACTACCAAAAGACTACAAGCAAAGAGAGGCTTCTATAGCGTTTCTTAAAGGATTGTTTTACAATCCAATAGTTGGAGGAAAAGATGATCCCGATTTGGCATTAGAACATCTTGAGCAGTGCCTAGCACTGCGAGAAGAATATGGTGCTAAACATGAAGTTGCTGTAAGCCTTTTGTATATTGGGTGGATATTTTTGCTTAACAAGGGGGAACTAGACCATGCATTTGACTACGTAGAACGTGCTTTAACTCTTGCCAAAGAAAGTAACAGAAAGCATACTATTGCATGGAGTCTTTTTGCAAAGGCGAGTTATTATCATTTCAAAGGGGAATTAGACCGTAGTATTATATTTTTTGAGCAGAGCTTGGTATTATTCAAGGAACTTAACAGCAAGGGTTTTATCGCGAACATTCTTAACAGTATGGCTGAATATTATAGAATGAAAGGAGAGATTGAACGTGCTTTAGAGTGCTCAGAACAATCTGTGGCGCAATTTGTGGAAATTGGAATTTTAAAATTAGCAGCCAACGCCTATGATTATTTAATTCAAATATTAATTGAAAAGGGTGATCTTGAGAGAGCACAGGAAAAGTTGGACCAATTGGAGCAAATGAAAAACGAGTTAAACGATGAACGAATTAATTTAATGTTTCTTTTTGATAAAGCTATATTATTGAAAACAAGCTCTCGAGCTCTTAATCGGGGTGAAGCTGAAAAAATATTAAAGCAAATCCTCGACGAGGATCCAAGTTATGAAGGTAGGCTAAAAGCACTTCTTAACTTATGTGAATTGCTCCTAATTGAACTACGGATGACAGGTAATTTAGAAGTGTTAAATGATATAAATTCCTATATTACTCAACTATTGGATATAACTGAAAAATCACATTCATATTGGGTCTTAGGGGAAACCTATCTTTTACAAGCCAAATTGGCTTTAATTACATTGAATTTGAAAAAAGCTCGACGTTTATTGACTAAAGGGCAACAAATTGCTGAAAAGTACGGACTTAGTTTGTTAGCCATGAAAATTTCGAATGAACATGATGAATTGCTTAAAAAATTAGATACATGGGAGAACTTAAAAGAATCAAGTTCATCATTAAAAGAACGTATGGAATTTGCTCGGTTAAATGAACAAATGGGGCTGATGGTCCGAAAACGAGTAATAGATGTTCCCGAGCTATCAGATGAAGAACCAGTACTCCTTTTAATCGTTTCAGAGGGAGGAAGGCCGATATTCTCTCAATCATTTTTAGAGGATCAAGCTTTTGAAGACCATCTTTTCGGAGGGTTTTTTACCGCAATCAATTCTTTTATCAATAAAAAATTCTCTGAAGGGCTCGATCGTGCGATTTTTGGTGAACATACACTCCTCATGAATTCTGTATCCCCCTTTTTGATATGTTATGTATACAAGGGTCAATCTTATTCAGCTCAACATCGGATCAAGTCTTTTATCAATGAAATACAGAGTAATGAAGATGTTTGTGATACCTTTGAAAAATTCTACAAATTAAACAAGGAAATTCAATTAAAAGATATCCCTTCCCTTGAACCTTTAATAAACGATATATTTATGGATAAAACTATTCCATTAAATTCATAAAAGTGGGAGATAAAATAATTATTCTTATAAATATAATTCTTGTTGTATCATTACCGTCTAAGTAGATTAATATAATATTTTATCATATTGTATATTATATTCGAAGAATCGTATTCCAGACTTAGTATTTTCCATGAGCGAAAAATTATCCAAAAAAAAAGATAAACCTGAGGAATTAATTCGAGCAAAACAACTCATTGATGAACATAAGCTTAATGAAGCGGACCAATTAATTAAGACTTTCGAGGAAAGGGGAATCCACACTCGTCATGATATAGTTTTATGCCATTCCCTCAAGTGTGAGCTCTTACTTTGGCGAGATTTATATGAAGATGCTGTCAAACTTGCCGAACAAACGTATAAAGAAAGTTTAGGATTAGGAAAAAACGTGCTGTCAGTTGATATCTTACTAACAATGGCTGGAGCTCTACTATGTTTGGGTTACGGTCAAACAGATAAAGCTCACGATATCATTAAGCAGGGAGAAGAACTGCTAAAAACTTTAACACTAGAATTACCCGCAGATTACAAGCAAAGAGAGGCGTATATAGCTCATCTTAAAGGATGGGCTTACGAAGAAAAAAGTGAGGTTGATCATGCAGTAAAACAGTTTGAGCTCAGTATATCATTGCGAGAAGAACTTGGTATTAAAAAAGAAATCGCCATGTCCATTGTAGGACTTGCCCATGTATTTATGAATCGAAAAGGTGATTTTGACCGTGCTTTAAAATCCTTGAAGCAAGGCTTGGCTCTTGCCGAGGAAAGTGGTAATAAAAATGTTATTGGATATTGTCTTTACTATATGGCTGGGGTACATCTGGCTAAAGGTGAATTGGATCGTAGTATTATACTTTTTGAGCAAAGCTTGACAATTTACAATGAAATTAGCAAGAAAATTATGGTAGGAAGGGTTCTTAGATCTTTGGGAGGGAGCTATGCAATGCGAGGGGAATTAAATCGTAGTATTAGATCTTATGAGCAAAGTTTAGAACTTTTCAAGGAATTTAACTATAAATTTTTAATGGTTAGTGCTTTTAACGGTTTATCTGAAAGTTATAGAATGAAAGGAGAATTGGATCGTGCGTTAGAGTGTATAGAACAATCTATGGGATTAAGCCGTGAGTTAGGAGTTATAAGAAGCCTAGCTATTAACCACGACTCTTTAATTCAAATATTAATTGAGATGGGCGATCTTGAACGAGCACGGAATTCTCTTCGTGATTTGGAGCGATTGAACAGTCAATTAAAAGACAAAATCGTTAATTTAATGTATCTTCTTGATAAGGCTCTTGTATTGAAAACCAGTCCTCGAGCCCGCAATCGTGTAAAAGCTGAAGAATTATTAAGGCAAATTCTTGAAGAAGAGGATTTACACATTGATATTTTACTAAGAGCATTACTTAACTTATGTGAATTGCTCCTCGCTGAATTACAAATAACTAATGACATAGAAATTTTAGAAGAGATCAAGCCTTTTATTACACAACTATTAAATTTATCTGAAAAATCCCATTCTTTTTGGGTTTTAGGGGAAACTTACCTTCTACAAGCCAAATTAGCATTAATCTCATTGAATCTAGAAGAAGCTCGAAGATTATTAACTCAAGGACAGAAAATTGCTGAAAAATATGATCTTACCCTATTAGCTCAGAAAATTTCAAATGAACATGATGAATTACTTAAGCGGTTAGACATGTGGGAGAATTTAAAGGAATCAAAGATATCCTTAACTGAACGTATGAGACTAGCGCGTTTAAATGAGCAAATGGAGAATATGATACGAACGCGAGTTAAAAATATTCCCGAAGTTTCTGATGAAGAGCCTGTACTTCTTTTAATTGTATCTGAGGGTGGTAGACCGATTTTCTCTCAGTCATTCATAGAAGACCAATCTTTTGAAGATCATCTTTTTGGAGGTTTTTTTACTGCCATCAATTCATTTATCAATGAGAAATTCTCTGAAGGACTTGATCGGGCGATCTTTGGCGAGCATACACTCCTTATGAACCAAGTACCACCCTTTTTTATTTGTTATGTATTTAAAGGTCAATCCTATTCCGCTCAACACAGAGTTAGATATTTTATTGATAAAATACAGAACGATGAGCCGGTTTGGCAAACTTTTAATAAGTTTAATCAAGTTAATAAAGAGATTCAATTTAAGGATATCCCCTCACTTAAACCTTTAATAAACGAGATATTTATAGATAAAACTATTCCATTAAATTCATAAAAGTGAAAGATAAAATAATTATTCCTATAAATATATTTTAGGAAATTTTAATTTATATTAAAGAAGAGAATCGAGATCTTAGTTATTTTACATAATTTTTACAGAGACATGAAAAAGCTTAATCTTGAGCTACCCAATATCGGCATACGATACATTCTAAAACCCTCATCCCATCTATGATGTAATTGTGGAAAGAATATTAAAAATTTAAATCATTTCTCACAGTTATTTTTATTTTATCATAAATCTAAATATTCACATCGTGCATACTTTATGCATTTAGTGAATATTCTAATAGTCTATATTTTTTAACATGCATATTATTATTTTCTATATCAAAATAAAAATTAAAAATATGATGAAAGGAAAGATCTGGTGATTATTTGACAAAAACTTATAATGAGATAAATGAAAAAATAAATAATGGCGACGTTGTGGTAGTTACAGCAGAAGAAATGATAAAGATAGTAGAAGAAGATGGGATTAAGGTAGCTGCTAACGATATCGATGTGGTTACTACCGGTACTTTTGGGCCTATGTGTTCTAGCGGTGCATTCTTGAATTTTGGACACTCGGATCCTCCCATTAAATTAGAACATTTATGGTTAAATGATGTTAAAGCATACCATGGAAATGCTGCCGTAGATTGTTATATAGGATGTACAAGGATGTCTGATGTACGTTCGTATGAATATGGTGGTGGTCATGTTATTGAGGATCTCGTTTCTAGGAAACCAGTTAGATTGAGAGGTAATTCCTACACTACAGACTGTTATCCACTAGCAGAAATTGATACTGAATTTACAATCGATGAAATAAACCAAGCAATATTATGTAATCCTAGAAATGCTTATCAAAGATACATTTGCGCTGTAAATAGCTCTGATAAGACCCTTTATACATATATGGGTAAATTATTACCTCATTTTGGAAATGCTCATTTTTCTGGAGCAGGGTGTTTAAACCCTTTGAGTAGTGATCCTGATTATGAAACTATAGGAATTGGGACAAGGATTTTTCTTGGTGGAGGCGTAGGCTATGTCATAGGAGAAGGAACTCAGCATAATCCATTAAATCAGTTTGGAACGTTATTTACTAAGGGAGATTTGAAGCAAATGACTCCAGAATACTTACGAGGGGTGAGCTATGAAGAATATGGCACATCTTTATTTGTTGGAGTAGGAATTCCAATACCAATCTTAAATGAAGGATTAGCAAGAAAAACAGCGTTAAAAGATGACGAGATTTTAACAGATGTAGTAGATTATGGTGTTCCAAGACGAGATAGACCTATAATTAAGCAAGTAAATTATAAAGAATTGAAGAAAGGATATATAAATTTAAAAGGCAAAAGAATAAAAACTTCTTCACTCTCTTCGATGTTTTATGCTCGTAAAATCGCGAATATCCTTAAAAATTGGATAGAAGATGGAAAATTTTTCTTAAATCCTCCAGCTGAGACATTACCTACTAATACAATCTATAAGTCAATGAAACAAACTTCGAAATTAAGATTTGTAAAAGATTTAAAGAAGAATGCCATTATTTGTTTCGATGATTGTGATTTGAAAGCTATAGCGAAAAAAATAATTGATCAAGATATGAATCACATCGTTGTTACAAACAGAGAATATAATCTTAAAGGAATTGTGACTAGTTTTGATGTGACAAAAGCAATTGCTGAAGATAAAACTGAATTAAGTAAAATTATTACCAAAAAG
>JAZGEW010000114.1:0-5833 GCA_036478875.1 Promethearchaeia archaeon
AAATTAATATAATTAATATTGAACTTATTTTTCAGTTAATAAAATCTAAAAAAAAACTCTAAGAATAAGTAGTTGAGACCCCGATGGTCGCATCTATAAATCATACAGAATTTTTTGAAAAATCCAGAAAGTTTTTTGAAAATGGCGATATCCTTAATACTTTAGAAAACTATCAAAAAGCAATGGAACGTATTGATCGGACCCAAAAACAAGATAAGACAGAATATATTCAGTTTCTCGAAACTATATTAAAACATTGTCAAGATAATAATTTACCCGAAGAAGAAGCACTTGCTTTAAGAGCATTAGGACGAACTTACTCACTTTTTAAACAACATGCTGAAAGTATGAAATATCATTATCTATCATTAAAAATTCAGAAAAAACTTGGTAAAAAATTAGAAACTGCTGAAGGCTTGGTTTTTTTAGCTGAAGATCTTGAAGTATCAGGAAACTTTAATAAATGTGTTGAAATTTTCAAAGAAGCAGAAGAAATATTTCAAGATTTGGGTAAATTAAAAAACGTTAAGGAAATTAAAAAAGAAATATCGAGATTACAAGAATTTTCAAGAGAAATGGTTGAAGATGAGTATATGTTGCAAAAGTTTAATGTTGATAAATATTAAATGACACAATATTGGAGCTTATTTTCCAACTCTATTTTTTTTTCTATTTATTATTTATGTTTAGTGAAGTCATTATAGATTTGATTTATTTTTGCTTGAGCAATTAATTGAACTTTTTTAATTGTGAAACCTGTATCATCACTTATCATTTTTAAATCATCATACTCAGGTTTAATGTTAACGATTTTTATTCCTCTATCTGATTCAATAAATGAAATTTTATAGCTTAATTCGTAAAGCTTATCATTTATTTCAATCTTTTTTTTTTCAATTCTCCTATTAATACAAACTCGATTAATTATATTGAATCTTACTCCTAAAGTTCCTAATTCTTGTGTTATCCTTTCAATTAACTTAAAAATCAACTCTGGATAGCAAAGAATTTTTATACTATGCCCTGGTCTGTTTTTTTTTGTTATACTTGGAAAGATTTGAATATCTAATACATCTTCTTTCTCGAATTTATTTATAAAATTTCCTAGAATTTCGCCTGATACATCGTCTACATCTGTTTCCAGAATAGCAACTTTCTCGATATACTTTTGCAATGGATGATTAAATTCAGAATAGTCAGTATCCTCAGTTTCGCCATAAAAAATTCTTAAAATGTTTAAGAAGTTTTTAAATTTCTTTTGCCCTGTACTATAAACTGATTTATTAATTCTCATTTCATTAGGGTATTGAAGAAATTTTGGATTTAAATTTGCAATTAAAGCGGCTCCAGTGGGAGTTACAAGCTCAGAATCTATGGGACCTCCAAAAGTAACTAATTTTGATTTCTCTAAGATTTTTAAAGTTGCAGGGGCAGGAATTGCTAAGGTACCGTGTTTAGTATTAACTGTACCACCACCTAAAGGGATTTTACTACAATAAATTGGTATCTTTTTATCAAATACCTTAATCTTTTCAAGAACAATTGCAACACCAATAATGTCTATTAGTGTATCAACAGAACTAAGTTCATGTAAATGAATGTTCTCAATTAATTCTCCATGGACCTCTGACTCCGCTTGAATTAATGAATTTAAAACATTATTAGCATAATTTGAAGCTTGATTAGAGATTTCAGAATATAAAAGAAATTCATTTAATGATTTCTTTAATATTTTTGCGGTTCTATGTTCTTTAGTTTCTTTTATGTCTATCTTTAATTGATTCAATTGAATTCCAGTATGTTCAGTATGAACTAATTTAATCTTTAATTTTAAAACTCCAGGCAAATAAATTTTTAGATCCTCTAATTTTGTTAAAATACTATTATGTTCTGTAACTAGTCCTAAAAGAGATGCGAGGAACATATCCCCTGAAATCCCAGAGTTATACATATCGATATATAATATTCTCATTTTATTATTTTGTAAAAATTGGTATAAAACTCGATAATTTAAGTGATAACAATTTTATAATTATATTATCTTTTTAATAATAATATTAAGAATTATTAAAAATAAATTATATTTTCAAATTTAGGGCACATAATATGTCAGAACTGCAAACTTTAAAATGCTATTTGAACCAATTACCCGCAACAATACTTAAATTGTTAGATATTGAACCCCCCCATGGTACTATCCCAGAAGCAGTTCAACAAATTTTAGATTTGTATCAAGGAATCGAACGTATTAGCATAAATTTAATTGATAATTTCGGTCTATTTGAAATCACATATCTTAAACCACAATTTATGATCACTAACTCTGAAGCAATGTTATTATTAAGTACTAAAAATCCTTATACATTAGGAGTGCTACATCAATTGATATATGGTGGTTTTGAGATTGAACCTAATGGATTTCATTTATTAAAAGCGATAAACTCCGGAGGTAAAGCAACCTGTTTTATAGGTAGAAAAAAGGACATTGAAAGGTATGATGGTGGAACAAAATCTATTCCTAAAGATTCTGATATGGCGACATGGGTAGAAAGTGCGAAAGCCATTAACACCCATGATCTTTCATGGATGCATTATTTAGATTTTGAGAATTTACATAAACAACAACAAAGATTAAAACAAAGAACTCCTGAAGATTTGATTGAAAAATTATTAAACAGAACTGATAAATGGATTTTAAGTAATTATAAGCAACTTAGATCAAATTCATTGATGATTATTATTGGAGATCATGGAAGGGTTAAGTTAAACCTAGAATATAGCGGAAAGATTGCGCAATGGAGAGAAGCTAGTGTGCCAATTGCCATATTAATAAGAAAATAATTTTTTTATCTTACTTTAATTTTATAATGTCCTAGTTGCTTAAAATGGAAGAATATAAACGTTTTACAATTTCTCTACCTCAAGATCTATACGAAAAATTTGAGGAATTTAGAAATAAGATAGGTATATCAAGATCTGACGCCATTAGAAAATCTATGCATTTTTTTATGATACAAGAAGAAAATATTTCTGTGGCATCTGAAAATGTAGTTGGATGCATTACAATAATGATGACCCATGAACATGTTGATGTAAATCATGAGCATTCTCATAATGATTTACATGATTCTGATCATGATCATGAATATAGTTCAAAATCTATATATGCTAGCGTTCACCAAACAGATGAAATCCTCAAAAACGACATTCAACATCATTTTCATGATATAATTATTTCTACGATGCATGTTCACTTAGAATATGAAAAATGCCTTGAAATAATAGCTGTATCAGGCCCCTATGAACGCGTTAAAAAGTTGAAAGATGATCTTCAAAGGTTAAAAAGCGTTTTGTCTATGGGATTCTTTATTATTGATAAAGAAATTTCTCAAAATGTCAAAAAATAAGGTTATGAGAAAGTAGTAAAATAAGAATAAATTATTCCTTTTACTCTAGAAAGAGAATAAGGTATAAGGCGATTTAGGGTGGAATATTTATTCATTATTTATTTTTTGTGGGTCGTGTGTGTTAATTGCATAATCAACTTTAATAAATTAAAATATCAAAAGTCTGTAAAATTAGTAATTTTCAATTAACAAATATTTATTCCAAAAATAAAAAAAAAAATTATGCTTTGATTGAGATTATAAATCTTTCTCTTGAACAGTTTTCCTATTATTTGCTTTAGCTCTTGCGATTGCTTTGTCGAGAACGTTAATGATTACATCATTAAGTGCAGGACCATCAATCAAGTCCCCGCTTGTATTGCATTCATTACCTTTGATATATTCTCGGACTTTACTTTTCACAAAAAGAGCCTCTACAGTTGATTTTTTAGCCATTTTTTTATTCCTCCTATTATGATTTAAAAATGTTTTAAATAAATTATTTAATTATTATTCCATCTTCCTTATTATTAAACTTTAAGGTTAAATGATGAATAACAACCTTCTAAATGCAATTTTTGCACCTTTAAAATTAAGTAGAAGATGGAGCAGATTTTAAAATAAATGAAAAACTTAGTAAGATATAATCATTTCCAAATTGGAAATAATTGCTTTAATTAGTAAATTAGGGATTTTTAATGAAAACAGTTTCTCTTAATGGAAAATGGAAATGCAAAGCTGATGTTGAAAATAATGGAATTAAAAATAAGTGGTATGATCTCGAAAGTTATAACGCAAGAGATAGTCATTTAATAGATATTGAAATTCCTAAAAGTTTTAACCTACTAAAAGGATTTGAGAATTTTGAAGGTATTTTCTGGCATTTCAATCAATTTGAATTAAACAAGGAAAAAGATATTAATAAGTACGATTATCAAATTAGGTTTAAAGGTTCTAACTACAATACAAAAATATGGATGAATGGAGAATTCTTAGGTGAACACAATGGAGGATTTACTCCCTTCTTTTTAGACATCAGTAATTTGATTAAGACAGGAAATAATAATCTTGTAGTTCGAACTAATAATATTAGAAAAAAAGATCAGATCCCTTCTATGTCATTCGATTGGTTTAATTGGGGCGGAATATATCGAGATGTTGATTTGTTAATTTTACATAAAAATCGGGTAAAAGATATATTCATAAAAACAAAATTAAGAACAAGACAAGAGAGTAAAATTGAAATATCCTATAGCATAATAGGGGAAGTTTCATTGAAATGGCAAATATTAGATTCTTCTAAAACAGATATTTTATATGAAGGAACATCTCCAGATAGATCTGGAAAAGGAAGTTTTAATCTTACTATAAATGATCCTAAACTATGGTCTCCAAACGCACCTAATCTGTATTATTTAAAATTTTTTGATAATTCACAGAAAACTGAAGATTTATTGATTTTTAACACCCATTTTGGAATTAGACAAATTGAGATCAACGGGATCCACATTTATTTAAATAAAGAAAAAATCTTTTTGAAAGGTGCTAGTTTACATGAAGAATATATGCCCTATGGAAGAACGATTCCATATAAAAAGCGAAAAGAAGATATAGAGAATTTTAAATCACTTGGATTTAATGCAATTCGAACGGCACACTATTCTCATGATGAAGCTTTAATTGAGATAACAGATAAGATCGGACTGCTAGTACTTGAAGAAATCCCCGTTTATCAACATTGTGATTTTAAAAATTCTCAAACGTATGAAACTGCAAAAAATATGTTAAAAGAACTTATTTACCGTGATATAAATCATCCATCAGTAATTTGGTGGAGTGTAGGAAATGAAGTTCCCCTTCATCAAAGAAATTGTGCTAGATTTATTAAAAAATTAATTGAATTTGCTAGAGAATTAGATGACACCAGAATTATTACATGTGTTTCACGAAAATTAATTTATGATTTAACAAGAAAGTATATTGATGTTGCAACAATCAATTCATATTTTGGTTGGTATTATGGTCATGAAAAAATGATTAGTCTTATCTTAGATATAATTAGAACTCCTGTACATAATAAACCTTGGATTTATACTGAATTTGGAGCAGGAGCAAAATATGGATTCCATGTTGATTGGAATAAACAGAAAAAATATAGCGAAGAAAAGCAGTTGCAAGTATTAGATTATACTATTAGAACGATTAATTCAAAAGAATTTATTGCTGGTTGGTTTATATGGAATTATAGAGATTTTAAATCAATAAAAAGAACTAATAAATTTCAAGAAGGATTTAATAGAAAAGGATTAGTAAGTGGAGAAAAAAATGAGAAGAAGCTTGTATATTACAGAATTCCTAAAATAATAAACGTAAAAAGGAAGACCTTTAATACTAAAATAGCAGGTATTATTCTGTGGATTGTTTTATTTCCATTATCATTCTTCTTA
>JAZGEW010000115.1:0-10993 GCA_036478875.1 Promethearchaeia archaeon
AACTTAAATTACTTATCGAATGTGAATTCCTTCGGTAGTTTGACATTCAACAAATCTAAAACATTTATAGAAACTAAAGTAACTGCAATAAAATTGCAGGGTTTTAACCTTTAACTTGAAAATAAAATAGAAATACAAATCCATTTAGCATGCAGAGCACTTCTGATACTTTTTGCAAAAATGAATTCACATTTAATTTAACACTCAATAACATTAAAATAATTTAACCAAATTTTAAAGTGACTTCCCTCGTTTTAATTTATGCTTTTTCATTTTATCACCATGCTTTTCTACTAGTTTTTTATAGTTCATTTTACTAGCAAGTAGATCTATTGCATCCTCTATTACGCTGCCTACAGCTGGGGTCTTAAATTCAAGATATTTTTCAATCCAAATAATATTCTCAATTTTTTCTTTTAAGTCAATGCTACCGTAAACAGAAAAATACTCTTTTTTTATTGCCTTGGGTGCATCTAATTTATGAACAGTTTTAACAACCTTTTCTGTCTTTATACTCTTTTTTTAGCCATGCTTTCATTCTTCCCTCCTGCTAATAAATCATCTATTCCTGCCATAATATTATTTATTAAGTTTCTCTATTATAATTAATAATTCCTCTCCTAGCATCATATAATCCAAAGCTGCTATACTTTTACGATCATGTTCAAAAATTGTTTGTTGTCATATTGGGAATTTTCAATAACTGTGTTTCTTCTTATTTTTGTTTTAAATAATGCTGTATTCCGGTTTTTATTTTCTATTTCTTTAATTATTGACTTTGAGATTAACAATCGCTTATCATATTGAGTTATTAAAATTCCCAGAATACTAAGTTCTGGATTTATAGCTTCTTTAACCTTGCGTATATAATCTATCATAACTCCTATGCCTTTCAAACTAAAATCAGCAGCTTTAACAGGAATAACAATATAATCAGATACAGAAAGCACATTTACAGTAACTAAAGACGCGTCGGGGGAGGCAATCTATAAACACATATTCATAATCATTTTCAAACTTACTTAATGCTCGTTGTAAAATGAGCTCTCTTGAAATTTGGTCATGAATTTTAAGGTCAATACCTGTAAAATCAATAGTACTCGGTATTAAGTCAAGGTTTTCCCTAATGTTATAAATTTCATAAGCCTCTCCTAAGAAGAGATTATTAATACTTGTTTTAGGCTCATCAATCCCAAAATTTGAGGATAAATTGCCTTGGCTATCAGCATCTACAATTAAAGTTTTGTATTTTAACGAAGCTAGATAAGCAAGGTTAATCGCAGAAGTAGTTTTGCCAACTCCCCCTTTTTTATTCATGAAAGAAATAATTACCATATATAACATATACAATAGAGTGAGGTGGGGCTATTTATTCAAACCAATATCTTTAAATTGAAAAAATATTCTTTCAAGGATAGAAGAATTGTCAACAATTATAGTTGCCGTAGCAGTAATATCATTTTTGAAAGGCAGTGATTTGTTATAACTAGTAATTAAACCGTTTGATAATTCAGCTTTAATTAAATAGTTTTGGTTTTCATCAACCATATTTGAAATTTGAGTGATTTTAGCATAAACAATTCCATATTCTATATAGTCATAATTATCAAATTGAATATTTACCTGTTGACCAATGGCTAATTTTCCAGAATTATCAATAGGAGCATATAAATGAATTATTGGTTTGACTTCATCACTAAAAATAGTTGAGCCAATCAAGGTTTTGGAATCAATAATTTCGTGAACACTAAAGTATTTATTAAATGTAAACATTCCTGAAGAAGAGCTTTTAACAACATAATTTTTTTCCCAATTACTAATCTCCACTTTCAATCTACTGAATGAGTGAATCATTGCTTTAAGTATCGATTGAGAGGAACTTTCAATACTTGCCGAATTAATTTTGATATCTTTATCCGAATTCTCAATTTTATTATTTAATTCAGAAATTTTAGTTTTAATATTTTGAATATTTTGCCGCCCTTGAAATTCACTTAGGCTGTTTTTTTCATATTCTTGTTGTGAAATAACCCCCTTTTTTAACAAAGATTTTGCACGCTTTTTATCTTTCGATAAAATAGATTGCTTTCTATACTCTAAACTTAGAGCTAGATTAAGCGATTTATGCCGCTCTAAGAGTATATTAGCGTTATTGATGTTGGATTGTTTGGAAATACGGTTAGAGTTAAAATTAAAGGCGTGTAAATATTCTAAATAGAGTCTTTCAAACGAGCTGTAATATTGTTGAATATCTCCTAACATTAAATAAGGCATAGTTTCAATTGGAAAATCTAAAGTGTCAGAGGCAATGTTAAATTGAGCCATTCTGGATTTTAAAAAAACTACATCTGAATAATTAGCCGTGTTTTCTAGTAATAAAATGGGAGTATTAGCTTGAATATAAGAATTATCGGTAACAAATAATGTGTCAATCTTACTGGTGGTGTTGCTAAAGATTTTTTCAGGTGGCGGATCGCTAGTTAATAGTGCATTAGCTTCAATGGTTATGGGTAGTTTAACAAAATAGGCGAGGAACAAAAGCATTAAAAGAATTAGCAATAAGATATAGTTCCCTCTTTTAATAATTTTTGAAGGTTGATAATCAATTATTTCTTTTAATGTATGTGTGTAATTGTTAGAATCCATTATACACCAAGTTCAAGTTGATTTTTAATTAAAGTAAAGTAATGCTTTTTCAGGGCAATCAATTCTTTATGTGTTCCTTGTTCAATAATTGAACCGTTAGCTAGTACAAGAATAATATCAGCATTTTTAACGGTGCTTAATCTATGAGCAATAGTAAAAGAAGTTTTATTTGTAAAATAAGCTTCAAGATTATTAATTATGATTTTTTCGTTTTCAGTATCTAGGGAACTGGTTGCTTCATCCAGAAAAATATATTCAGGGTTTTTATAAAGCGCTCTAGCTAGTAAAATTCGTTGTTTTTCTCCTCCGCTAATCCCAAGACCTTGTGAACCAATTAAAGTGCTAGAATCTAGAGGAAGGCTCGAAATGAAATCTTTGAGATTAGCTATGGTTATAGCTCTTTCATAATTTTCAACTTCAAAGGTATCAGAACTTAAAGAAATATTGTTTTTAAGAGTATCATTTAAAATTTTACCTTCTTGTAAAACAATACCTGAGTTTTCCCATAATTGTTTTTCGTTAATTTTAGTAGAATCAATTGAATTAAATAAAATATGCCCTTTTGAAGGTTCATAAAATTTCAATAATAATTTTAAAAGTGTTGTCTTTCCGCTACCACTTTTGCCGACAATTGCAACTTTAGAGCCTTTTGTAATAGTTAAATCTATGTTAGATAAAATATAATTATCAGTTCCAGGGTATTTAAAAGACAAATCTTTAATTTGGATATTTCCACTTTTGGGAAGGTTTACTAATTTTTCTGAATCGTAATCAATATTGTTTTCAGAATTAAATTCATTCAATCTAAGCAAGGATAAATAAGCGTCTTGAAATTCTTGTATAAAAACAAGTATATTATTTAGTGGATTATTTAATTGAGCAATAATGTACATAACAGCAAGCAACATCCCTAATGTTAATTCACCGTTTAAAGTTAAAAAAGCAGCATAAAACGTAAGGAGTATATTTTTAAATTCATTAATAATCATACTTCCAAAAACTTGCCTATTGGTTATGGTTAATTGATTATTCTCTACGTCAAACATATTCTTTTGAATATTCTCCCACTTCCATCTTTGTCTTAGCTCTGCATTGTTGAGTTTAATATCATGCATGGCATCAACAATTTCAACAATAATTCCCGAATCTTGACCCTCAATTTTAAATTCTTGATTATCTAAAAAAGCTCTTTTTTTAAGAAAAGATGAAAACCATAAAAAATATACAAAAGTTCCTATTAAAAATAGCAAAAACAATTTGTAATTATAAATGCCCAGAACGATACTAAAAACAATAATAGTAAAGAAAGAAAACAGGAAACTTAATGAGCTTGTCGTAATTAGTTTCTTGATTCTATGATGGTCTTTGATTCTTGTAAGAATATCTCCAGTCTGTTTAATATCAAAAAATGCTAATGGTAACTTTAACAATCTAGATACAAAGTCGGACATAAGATAGATCCTTATTTTTGTGCCTAAAAAAAGAAGTATTTTAGATCTAAACCATTCAACTATTACATAACTGATATAAAGAACGACTTGAGCAAAAAGGAGTAAATAAATGAAAGGAATGTCTTTATTAACTATCCCTTTATCAACCAAGCTTTGTGTTATAAAAGGAAAGATTAATTGTATAAGAACCCCAATAAATAAGCCGATAAATAATTGATATATTATTTTCTTTTGTGGTTTGAAAAAAGATTTCAAAAAGGTGAAATTAAGTGTTTTTCTCTTCTTACTTTCTGTTTGATTGTAAAAGTCGTTTGTTGGTTCTAAAATTAGACAAACACCTTCAAATTTATTTTTTGTTGTTTCTTTTTCCCATCCCTTTTTAAATTCTGCCTCTGTTAATTTTAAATATCCTGAAAGAGGATCGGAAATATGAAAATATTTATCCGCCTTGTATAAAACGCTATAGTGATTATTTTCCCAAAATAAAATACAAGGTAGGGGGGCTTTAAAAATATCTTGATATTCAATTTGTGCTGCTATAGTTTTAAATCCCAATTTTTCGGCTGCATTACTTAAATTACTCAAAGATGTTCCGAGCCTACTTGTATTCGATAATTTTAATAAATAGTCAAGGTCAAAATATTTGCCATAAAATTTCGATATGATTTGCAAACAAGTAGGTCCACAATCTTTACTATATAACTGAGTATAATTAGGAAATTCTTTCAATCGCTGTTGTTATTTATTAATGCTAATCTTTTCAGCTTCTTTTAAAACCTTATAAGCATCAATAATACCTCCTGTAATTGATAAATCTTTAAAATTCATTTTTATAGAATCACTTACAACTACATTTTGATCGTAAACATTTACACCTTTAAGAATCGCATTTTTAACTTCTAGAACGCTTAAGTTGGGGTAATAAGAATAAACCATTCCTCCAATACTTGAAACTATAGCAGACGCAACAGAAGTTCCGTCCACAAGTTTAGTTTTACCGTCTGAAGTAGTTGCTTTGAATTGTAAACCTGGGGCAAATAAATCTACATTTTTTTTACCGTAGTTAGAAAAATACATTACCATATCTTTATAAAAAGCATGGGAAGCACCAACTTTTATAAAATTATTAAGTGTAGATTTTTCTAAATATCTATTAGGGTATGTAATTTCATTATCTAAGTTCATAGACGAATTACCAGCAGATGTCACAAATAAAACATTATTTTTTTCTGCGTATTTCAAAGCATCTTGAACAAATTTATTATTAGTGCTAAATATTTTGGTAGAAGAATAATTAATTACCTTAGCTCCATTGTCAACAGCATAATAAATAGCTAAAGCAATATCTTTGTCAGTTTCGCCCCCTTTTCTTGGAAAAACAGAAAGAACCATTAGTTTCGTATTTATTGAAACCCCTTCGAAATTTTTATTATTTAATCTATTACCAACTATAACACCTGCCATTTCTGTTCCATGAAATAATTTGTCAGTATTGTTATTAATTTTGAAATGACCATAATTTTTATCTGAAATATCTTCAACATTATCACCGATCGCTTTTCTAGAGATAAAGTTTATATTATTAGATTTCTCTTTTAAAGCTTTGGAATCATCTTTTAATTTTTGTGCATAATCATGATACCCATAAACGTTATATTCATGAACCACACTAGCTTTTGCTGATAAAATTTCGTTTGAATCATAGTATAATTCATCAACAGAATCAAGCTCTTTATTAGTATAGTTCTCATTTTTAAATAAAGAATCCATTGCTTTAAAGGCTGCTGTCATTTCTGCTTCATAATCTACCGCTTCTTTATATAGATTATCAGCACTTTCGTTGCTTGACTTAATAGACTTTAAAGCCTTTTTATAGGTGCTTAATAAAGCGCTGTCTTTGATTGAATTATTTTCATATACAGTTTTATATTTTCTAATAAAGTCAATATGAGAACTATTAGAAAATATAGTTCTTTCACCTTTTTTATTACTTAAAAAATTCCATCCGTGAATATCATCTACATAACCGTTATTATCATCATCAATATTATTATTGGGTATTTCGTTCTTATTCACCCAAATTTGATTTTGCAAATCCTCATGTTCAATATAAACATCGGAATCTATCAATGCTATTATTATTTCTTCCCCTTTTTTACCTAGAAGGTGCTTAGTGTAGGCATTTGTAAGGTTGATGCCTAAAACAGAATCTTTAGGATAATCTCTAAAATACCATCTTTTCTTTAATAGGTGTACGTTAGTTGTGTCGGTTAAAATAAGCTTAGTCACATTTAGCCTCTCAGCTTCTGTGTTACTTCTTTTATTTAGTTCAGATGGATTTGTTTTACAAGAAGTATAGATTAAACAAATAACTAGGAGTTTTAAAATAAATTTCATATTGTTAAAATTAAAAAAAACCTTGCGTAAACAAGGTTTTTTATTTGTTGTTTAAAGAAAAATATTATTTGACAACTATACCTTTTGGCTTTTTTCCTCTTGTTGTTCCATCACCACCACCGTCTTTACCGCCTCCAGCAATTATTTTAGTTGTTGTTTTTATTTCTTTTCCTTTAAAAAATTCAAAATTTTGACTTGTTACTTTTTTCATAATCCTTTGTTTTTTATTTTAGTTATAATGTTTATTTATGTCTCAAATGTAGATTAATTTTTTTCGGAAAAAAAATAAAATATTGTTCAATTCGTGGAATTGCTTATTTTAACTACCTGATTTAGAAAGTAATGAGGTTTTAGCTTGGTTTGCTTCTCAAAGGCTCTTGCAAATGTTGAATACGTTTGAAAACCACAATCCTCTGCATATGTTTTCAATGTAAATTTTCTATATGACTTATCTTCCTTAATTTTATTTACAAACCAATTGATTCTAAGTTTATTCAAATAATCAGTAAAAGTAAGACCATCCTTGTATTTCGATAATATACTTCTCAAATATTTGTCATTAGAACCTAAATTATTTTTAGCAAAATCCTGAATCAAAATATCTTTTTTAAGAAAACCATTTGATTTTTCGTATGCCTCTAACTTTAAGAGTAATTCTTTTTCCTTGTCATCCGATAATGAAAAGTGATTTGTGTTCTGTTTGGGTGTATTTGCAGTATTAGCCATTAATGCAAGAAATTGTTTCTTTTGTGCAAAATACTTAGAAATGTAAAAGACTAAAATCGATATAATTAAAACTAGCAATACAATGTAAGAAATAGTAAATATGTTGAATCTTTTCCTTTGATTTTCTAATTTACTATTTATCGCAATCCTTTCCGATTCTAAAGACTCAGAATTAAGTTCATTAAAATTATGAGTAAGGTCTCTAAAATCCTTTAAATAAATGCTATCAACTTGTGAGAGTTTGTTAAGGTATTTTAGTTGGTTTTTAAAATCTTTATTGCTCTTATATTTGTTCTTAAGATTAAAAAAAAGTTGTCTAACTTCTTTTGTATACATTGGTTTAGCATCAAATATAGAGTCCACTTTTTTAAACGCATTATTCATTCTAAAGACATCACCAAGTTTCTGACAGGTTAACCCTTGGTAATAATGATTGATTAATATATTCGCGAAATCGCCAACTTTTTCTAAAGATTCCAAAGAGCCAGAAAGTTTAACTAATGCTTCTTTATAATTCCCTTTTTTATAATCAATAATTCCTTGTTCATAATCAAAGTAGCCGATTAGATTTTTTTGTTGGCTAGCTATAGAAAATTCTCGACCATAGTTCGTATAAAATTGGGCAGAATCAATTTTATTGAGTCTCTGGAAAGCTTCTGCCAAATTAAAATTTAATTGGCCATAGAAGTCTGGATATCCTTTTTTGTATTTTTCATCTTTAAAGAAAATTTGTAAATCTTTAAATATCTTAAGAGCTTCCTTTTCATTATTAACTCTTTCAAGCTTTATTAAACCAATACTCATATAGGAAAGTTGTTCTATATAGTTGTTATTAGATTTAGCAGCTAACCTTTTAGAAATTATAAATTTATCCAGCGCTTCATTAAATTTTTTCCTTTCCATGTATGAAAGTGCGGTAATAAAATAACCATTAGCAGGGTAGTATAATTTACTGTCAAGAAAATTTGAGTAGTAATTTATAGTATCAATATATTTTTGATGGTTGTGTAGATCACTTTCTATTAAAAGAGTGTAGCCGTCTAAAAGGGTAACAGTGTCAGTCTTTTCAGCTATGTTTTTTTGAACAAAAATATTTGCTATTTTATTCGCTCTTAGAGTATCTTCTTTTACCGCTTCATAGAACAAATCAAACAATTCATTATTATTTAATTCTTTCAAAGGCTTTTCGTTTTGCGCATAGTTTTTGGCAAAAATAAGGAGAAAAAATATATAGGTTAACATTCTTATTTTCAACATATTAAAAGCTTATTTATTGGTCGTAATTGTATTTTCTCTTTCGAGGAATTGCGAATTAGCAATTCGTGGAATTGAGCAAGTAAGTAGTTTTATTATATAAATTATCCTCATAGCTTTGAAGTGTTATTAATTCTTTTTCCCCTTAATAAAATTTTAAAGAGTTCTGTCAGTTGGTTAATTATGACTCGTGAAAAATGGGACTCTTTTAAACTATTGTTTGTTAAATATAATTAAATTAACCCGTTGTGCATTATGATTTAAGGTAAAATAGTTGTTCATCTTACTGATAATCAGTAAATTGTTTTAGCTATAAAACATTAATTATGAGCAACTTAAATGCAAATTACGAAAGAATATTGGAAGTATTACAAAAAATATCAAAAGAACAGCTTTTAACCTATCAAAGGCGTCAACCAAAGATGAATGATTTGGAACTGATTAGTTTAAGTTTCACATCTGAATTTATGGGAATAGATAGTGAAAGTGATTTATTTAGGAAGCTTCCAAAGTCCATTTCTATAAAAATAGAGAGAAATGTTTACAATAGAAGAAGGCGCAGATTAGTGAATCACCTTGATATAATCCGATTAAAACTGGCTGCTCTTTTCAATGAATTTAAAGATTATTTTATTATAGATAGTATGCCTTTAGAGGTCTGTAAACTAGCACGAAACTCTCGTTCAAAAATCTGCAAAGAAGATACTTATGCCTTTTCAGACAAAGGTTATTGTGCATCTCAAAACTCTAACTATTATGATTATAAATTGCATGCTGTTTGCTCTGTTAATGGTGTTCTTCAGAGTGTTGATTTGAGTCCTGCATCTGTTCACGATATTAATAATTACCTAAAAGATATTAAAACACAAATCAGTGATTGTACATTAATTGGAGATAGAGGTTATTTATCGGCTGAAATACAACTTAATTCGTTTGAAACCTACAAGATAAAACTAAACACGCCTATGAGAAATAATCAAAAGCATTATAAAAAACAACCATATATTTTTAGAAAAAAGAGGAAACGAATAGAAACATTATTCTCTCAACTTTGTGACCAATTTATGATTAGAAGAAATTATGCTAAAACCTTTCAAGGCTTTAAAACTAGAATCGTATCTAAAATTACTGCATTAACTGTAGTTCAATACATAAACAAATTTATTTTTAGTAGAAACATTAACAATATTAAAATTAGCATTATTTAAAATGCACAACGGGTTAAATATATAATAATCGAATGAAACAAATATTCCCAAAAGAAATCATACAAAATACTGTTGAGGTACATCGTTTTAAACATAGGGTTTCTAGTAAAATAATTTACGGTATTTTATTAATTTGCATAGTCTGTGTTTGTGCAGTCCTGCCTTTTGTTTTTTTAGATATTTATTCTTCAGGTCAGGGAATCATCAAAGCTAAAAAAGAAAAAAATCAACTCTCCTCTTTGTATTCTGGTAAAATAAAAGAAATTTTCATTACAGAAAATAAAACTATTCAAAAAGGAGACACTTTAGTAATCATTGATAATACTGTTGTTAAAGACAAATTAAACTTACTCTCAAATCAACTAACAGAAACAAAATTGTTTGTTCATGATTTAAACCATCTTTCTCATTCTAAAAACATAGCACAAGATTCGTTAGAATCATTTTCATATCAAAAGCGATATATACAGCACGCTCAAAAAACACGAGAATTGAGAACGCGATATACAAAAATTAAAAGAGATTTTAAACGACAAGAAAAACTATTCAAGAAAAATATCATTGCAAAAGTAGAATATCAAAATAGTCTATACAATTTAAACATTGCACTGAGTGAATTAAATCATTTTAAAAAACAACAACGCAATCAATGGCAATCGGAATTAACCCAACGAAATAATAAATTAAAAGAACTCGAAAGTACATTACTACAGTACAAAGAAGAGCAAAATAATTATATCATACGAGCACCAATAAGCGGTACCATTCAAAATTTAATTGGCATTGAAGTTGGTAACTTTATTATAGCTGGTAGCCCTCTAGGGGAAATATCTCCCGACACAGAATTAATCGCCGAATGTTATATAAAACCAGCCGACATTGGTTTATTAAAACTTGAAACAAATGTAAAATTACAAGTCGATGCATTTAATTACAATCAATGGGGCATGATTACTGGAAAAATTATTTCTATAAGTAACGATATTTCATTCGTAAATAACACTCCCATGTTTAAAGTTATTTGTTCTTTAGAACAAAGCCAACTAAGGCTAAAAAATGGTTTTCAAGGAACGCTAAAGAAAGGGATGACACTTAATGCTCGGTTCTTTATAGCGAATCGATCAGCCTTTGATCTCTTGTATGACAAAGTTGATGATTGGTTCAATCCTAGTACAATAAACAATTTATAGCATGGCGAAAACAACTATAAAACAACATGACATTACCGATTGTGGGGCTGCGTGTTTAGCCTCAATAAGTGCACACTATAAATTAGAAATACCCATTGCTCGTATACGTCAATACGCGAGT
>JAZGEW010000116.1:0-10507 GCA_036478875.1 Promethearchaeia archaeon
TTTTATTTCTTATTTTCTAATAAATTATATTATTACTTCTTTATTAATTAACTTTTGAAATTTTTGTACGAAAAGTGCCTTAAACACATTTATTATTTTTATAAAGTATATACTTGTAGTAATTATCAAAATTATTATTTAAATATTTTAGTGGTTTCTATCATTGCATTAATATTTTGGGGTTTACATTTTAGATTAATTTGATGAGTAGGAGAAATTATTAAAGAACAATTATATTTTTTTGATTTTTGGATTAATTTAATGACATAATTTCTTACCTGTTGGGCGGTTCCAAAAGATAAAAGAGATATATCGAGATTACCAATAAAGGAGATCTGATTTTGAAATTTTTTGAAAAGTGTAAAAATATCTACTCCCGAATTGGGCTCTAAGCTCTGAACAGCATCAAATCCTAAATCGATAAAAATTCTAATCATGTTAGAAATATATCCATCTGAATGTATTATAATATTTTGGTTTCTTTCATGGATAATATTAATTATTTCTTCATATTTTTGAGAGAAGAGTTGGAGCCATACTTCTTTAGGTATAAATGTTCTATTTTTATATCCATAGTCATCTGCTATTAGAAATGTGTGTGCTCCAGTATTTTGGAGAACTTTAATTAATTTTTTTACATAATCTGTGAAAAACACGATTACTTTTTTTACAAATTCAATATTTTTTTTTAAAGCCTTTGCGAAATAATAAAAACCCATTGATTGCCAAGTTTTTTCAAACAACCCAGGTAAAGAGATTATGTAATGTAAATTTTCCTTTTCTTTCCTTAGAAAATCTTTTAAGTTCAATAATTTTTCTTTAGATGGGAGCTTCAGATAATTCCATTCACTTACAATCTTTTCATTCTTGAAAACTCCATCCCATAGATACCATTCACCTTTATAAATACGTCCCCAACCATCTACCCTTTTTTGATCATCTAAACTATACCCACCTTTTCCTCGTCGAAAATCCCACAAAGAAATTGCATCAAAGCCCATTTTTTGTATGATGCTATAATTCTTCTTATATAATATAAATTCGGAAAGTGTAGGCGTAATATTATATTGTTTAATGTAATTATCAATAAACTCTATCTCAGGGTATCCTGTACAATATAATGGAACTTGGGTGTTTGATTCTTTTAATAGTACTCTAATGAAATTATTTCTCTGGGAACCCATTATTAAAGTTAAATTAATTAATAGATTATTAATTATTTAATTAATTACTAAAATTCTTTATCAGATTAATTATGAACTATTGGGCTGTTATTGATAATATTTATAATGTAACATTATCCCTTTCTTTTTTTATTTTAATGATCCTAATGATTCATATTGGTCGAAAGGGATTTAAAGCAAATAATAAATATGGGGGAATTTCTACGATAGTATGTGGTATTTGTTTTTTAATTTTTGGATATTATAATTCTATTGTTAGATTTTTTCCTTATCCATATAATGGCTTTATGGTATGGTGGATTTGGATTAATTTACTACTTGGTTTTTCGTTTTTTGCAATAGTTAAAAGAGTAGCAAAGAAAATGGAATTGGAAAATGGAAATGTAAATTTAGATGATGGGAAAAAGCATACTTTACAAAGATATGTTGAGAAATTGACTAAAGAAAACCCATATCGCGAAGAAATACCTTTTAAAAAGGAGTTGGTAAGAAAAAGTTTTCATCTAACGGGATTACTTCTTGTTTTAGCGTATTTTGGGTTTTTTAATCTCCTTTATCCAGTCACTCTTATAATTAGTGATAGCGTCATTGTTTTAATTAATCAAATCCAACCTGTATATGAATTTATGTGGGGTCCAATTGATTTATATCCATTTGTTTTTGGAGATTTTCAAGGAGTAATATACCTTACAATGATGGCCTTGATTGGTTCGCTATTGTTTGCTATAATTTCTGATTTAATTAGAATTATTTGGGGCCCAGAATACTCACTTTTTAATTATTTAACACATTCAATGTTAAGAAATAAAGAGATAAATGCAACTGGTCCACAAATTTACATTATTACAGGATTTATTTTTTCTTACATGCTTTATATGGCAGGAATAATCCACATTTTAGCGTTTTTTGCAGGAATACTCATAGCATGTCTTTCAGACGCGGCAGCAGCATTAATTGGAAAAAGGTATGGAAAGCATAAGGTCATAGTAAGAAGTAAAGATACTAAGTCCGTTGAAGGTTTTTTAGGTGGAGTTATTTTAGCATATGTAATTGGATTTATAATCGTAGGACCTATATATGCAATAATTGGAGCCGTTGTATTTTTCATTACTGATTATTTTCCAATATACACAGCTGATAATATTTTAAACCCTATTTTTATACCTATAGGTATGCAGATTTTGATATTATTATTAGGATTACCAGTAGGATGGTTTTAATTCTTCCATGCGAGAATTAATTGATGCTCTAAAAGATATAAAATTAGCTATTTTTGATTTAGATGGAGTAATTTATCGTGGAGATACTATAATCCCCCATGCAGGTAAAACAATAAAAGAACTTAAAGAACACTCTATTAAGGTTGTATATAATTCTAATAATTCCACAGCAACAAGGCAAACTTGTGTAGAGATATTAAAAAAATTTAACATTAATAGTAAAATTTCTGATTTTTATACAAGTGCTTCAATTTCATCTGCAGAGATTACAAAGTTAAAGGAGAATGCGAATATATATGTTATTGGAGAAATAGGGTTAAGAGAAGAACTATCATCCTTAGGTCATAAGATAATCACTGAACCTTTAAATGTTGAAAATATTGATTTTGTTGTCGTGGGCCTTGATAGGGACTTTAAATATCGTAAATTAGCAATTGCTCAAAAATGTATCCTGGAAGGCAATGCAGAATTTTATGCGACTAATGCTGATTCTACGTTACCTGTTGCACGGGGACTTAAACCTGGTGCAGGTGTAATGGTGAATGCTCTCATTACTTGTACAGGCAAAAATCCGGTCAGAATATTTGGAAAACCTGAACCATTTGGAATAAAAATGATATTAAGAGATAATCAAGAATCTGCTGAGAATGCATGTATTTTTGGAGATCGATTGAATACTGATATTTTAGCCGGTAATCGAGCTGGTATTAAAACTATAGCAGTTTTAACTGGAGTTACCACGATGGAAATGATTGAAGAATTAAAGATTAATTCTGAAAATTCAAATTCGTTTGAAAAAAATTTAGTTCCTGATATAGTAATTAATAAATTAAATGAGGTTTTTAAGAAAAAGTAGAATCTCTATTTTAAGTATGTTTATAATAATCCTGCTTTATTCATCATTAAACGACTTATTTCTTGAAATATTTCTCCTACATTTTGGCCATCTTTAGCAGAACATTCAATATAGCCAAAAAGATTGTGTTCCTTAGCCAATTCAAATGCCTCTTCTCTGGAAACTGCTCTTTTGTATTCAAGATCTAATTTGCTTCCGACCATAAGAACTGGCATTTGGTGGTTATCCATTTTATAGCCTTTTTTAAAAATTTCAATCCAAGCATTAAAATTTCTAAGGCTAGTATATCTTGTTATGTCAAACATAAAGATTCCTCCAGAAGCTCCAACAACATAACTAGGCATAAGAAATCTAAACCTATCTTCCCCGGCAAAATCCCAGATTTGTAAACTAACGCGCTTTTCCGCACTGTCGACCTTTTTCACATGGAAATCAACCCCGATAGTTATTACTGAATCGCTCTTAAAGACACCAGTAAGATATCGATTAATTAAAGTGGTTTTCCCAACTCCACCATCTCCAAAAAATACGATTTTAAACATTGCGTCAGCCATTGTTCTCAGCCGTTTATTTTACTTGGTTGAATACATATATTGGTATTCGATATTTATAAATATTTTTGAAAAAGCAAAACCTAGTTTAAATTGTTATAGTATGACTTTTTGCTTAACTATATTTGATGTTTCTTTTTATATAATTTTTATATTTATAATATATTAAATTTATAAAAATAATTGTTTTTAGATACCTAATAATCTCAAATTTAAAATACTTTTTACAATGTACAAGAATTAATAGTTTTAAAATGAAAACATTTTTATCGATTTAAACAATGTTTACTAGGGTTGGAATTGTAAATGTAAAGGATTATGAATCAATTCCCAAAGCTGTAATTGGGGCAATAAAATTAGTGGAAGATAGTCTATTATTTGATTTTTCCAAATCTAAACAGATTCTTTTGAAACCAAATTTACTTACATCGAAGAAAGAAGCATGCACACAACCAAGTTTTGTTGAAGGTGTTATTTCTTATCTAAAAGAGAGGGGTATTTCTATGAAAAACGTGTCTGTTGGAGATTCTCCCGGACAATCGGGAAAAACAGCTTCTAACGTAGCAGAAAAAATTGGATTACTTGAGACATGTGAGAAATATAACATAAAAATTGTTGATTTCGAAAGGGAAATTCCGATAATTGAAAAAATAGAGGGAGCTTTACGGTTGAAAGAGATTCGTGTTGCTAAGGTTGTTAAAGATTGCGATACATTGATTAACTTACCACGCTTAAAATCTCATTTAGAGGCAACAATGACAGGTGCAATGAAAAATTATTGGGGAATTATACAGGGGGGTTTAAAAGCTCAATATCATTTATTTGGTAAAAACGCGGAACAATTTGGAGAAGTTCTTGCGGATAATTTTTCATGGATTGTAAAGAATAAACCAAATAGATTAATTATTTACGATTTACAGGAAATAATGGAAGGGAGGTTTGGTCCCGGAGGAGGATCAATGAAACAATGGGATTTAATTCTTGCTGGAACAGATGATTTAGCTTTAGATGTTGTAGCATTGGAAATTGGTAAAGTTAAAATAAAAAATGTACCTCACGTTAAAAATGCAATAGAGCGAAACTTAGGAGTTGGAAATTTGGAAAATATAGAAATCCTGGGAACGTCACTTGAAGAGGCTATAAAGCAAACTCCTAAATTTAATGTACCTGGAAGTCGTTTCACAAATTTTATAGCATACATGTCTGGACATATAGGATATAAAATAATAAAAAAAATGCCTAATTTAGTAAAGAAAAAATGTGCAATGTGTGGTCAGTGTGCTGAAATTTGTCCTGCAGAAGCAATAGAATTTATAGAAGGTAATTACCCCTTGTTTTCAAGAAAAAAATGCATTTCCTGTTTATGTTGTTCCGAATTATGTCCTGAAAATGCGATAAAAGCAAAAAGTAGGGGGATTACTGGAATATTTGATTAAATCATGATTCTTGCTTTACAAAATTTGAATAAACATTAAGGAAATGAAAATTTGAAATTCTTGTATTAATAATTGAGTCACATTGAATAAATTCATTTGCAGAATGGGCAAAACCCCCAATACCTAACCCACCAGTAATAAAATGTAATCCTAACTCTTTCTGAATTTTACTTAAAGGAGCAGCAGCAGCACTTAATGGCCATATTTCAGTTAAAACACCCAAAACTTCTGCACTTTTAATAAGACTCTTAACAAGAGGAGAATCAAACCTTACTCGAGAACTATCGTATCCAATATTTTTAATTATCTCAATATGAGAGTTGGTTCCCTTAGAGAAAATCTCAACTTTTTCCTTAATTTCCTTAAAAATGTCTTCATTTGATATATTATGTGCAAATCTAATATCTATATTACATATAGCTTGATTAGGTACATAATTTTTTGTTCCTTCCTCTAAAAAACCCGACTTTAAGGTAGAAATATTAAATGTAGGATTAAATAAATAACTAGTAAATGCTTTTTGTGGATCTTCTTCAGCTGTTTGTATTATACCTGCCTTGTTTTTTATTTTATTAATATTAATTTCTTTCAAAATTTTTTCTAAT
The DNA here is from genome assembly GCA_036478875.1 of Promethearchaeia archaeon. Taxonomy (GTDB): domain Archaea; phylum Asgardarchaeota; class Lokiarchaeia; order Sigyniarchaeales; family SOKP01; genus Loki-b32. The sequence continues at coordinate 5,853 of JAZGEW010000116.1, forward strand.
AGAGATTGCTCCTCATTTGTAGGTATATATGGATGTTTTAAACTGTAAATATTGAATTGATTGTTATAATAAATAATATTGAGCAAAGAAACTAAATCAGCTGCGGGGTTAGGAATCATTCCACTAAAAGCTGAATGAGGTTCTTTATTTTTCGTCGAAATTATAATTGTAAGAGATAAAATTCCTTTATATCCTAATTTTAAAACTGATTTTTGTCTAAGATCTTGTTTGGTTGCGGGATAATAAGCATCTATACAATTTTTGAATATTCTTTTACATTTCTCATTTTCAAGGAATTTTAAGAGGGAAGGTGAACCCTTTTCTTCATCACCATCAAATAAGAGTACTAGAGAGATAGGAAGACTCTTATACTCTTTTAAAATTTTTATTATATTCAAAAAACATAACAACGGAGTTTTTGAATTATACGCACCCCTTGCTATGATGCAATTACCTAATTTATCAAGAGGCGGTGGTAGGAGCTTAACTTCTGCACCAAAGGGTTTGCTAATCCATTCATTTTCTTGACTAATAGGTTGGGTATCATACATCATATAGATTAATAATGAATTTTTGATTTTCCCCTCAACTCTAGCAATGATTAGGGGATTAATCTCACCTTTATATTCATGAATTTTTTCAGAAAATTTTGATATATAAGAAACAAGATAATTTTTAGCTTCTATAATCCCTTCATGATTAAGAGTATTACTAGGGATTCTTAAAAATGGGCGCAACTCGTTTTCAATAAATTCAGCATTCGAATTTCTTATTAATTCAGTTATTTTTTTAACAGAATTCGCTTTTTCCATATATAATATAATAATTCAATAGTTTTATTTAATTATCCATATTTAATGAAACTGAAATATATTATTTAATGAATTATATGAATAATTCAAATTTGGGAAAGATTAACGAGGCAAACCAGCTCCTTCATGAGTTAAATCAGAAAGCAAATCTAGAAGGTATCATTTTTGCCTATAGAGATGGGGGAATAATAATAGAAATTATAGGAGATGAATTCAATAGTAAAAATTTTACATCTATGTGTGCTTCTGTGTTAGAAAGTGCTGTAGGTATTGGTGAAACAATGGGTAATAGAAAGATTAATAAAATTATTACTGAATTAGCAGAAAAAACCATATTTATTTTTGAATGTGACATTAAAACATTTTTAATAATGATTGTGAAAAAGGATTCTAATATAAACCTAATCTTCAGTAAATTACAGGAATATATCCAAAGTTTAATTAAATTATATTAGTTTTTAACTAAAAACCTTTAAAAAATCTATTTCTGATAAATATCTCAATTTTTACAAATAATTCATCCAGTCTGGATCAATCTGATTCAGAGTTTTCTCAATTTCTTTCCTTACGTCCCAATTATCATCTCCTAAAGCCTCAATCAGAGGTTTTATAGCGTCTTTACTTCCAATTTCTCCTAGAGCTTTAACAGCTGATATTCTTATTTTATCATCATTTTCTTTTAATAATTGAATAAACGGTTCGATAGAATCAACATTTTTAAGTTTTCCTAATGCCATAGCAGCCCAGCTTTTTATGTATACATCATCATCATTTAAACATGAAATAAGAGAGTTTAAGGAATCTTGATTTCCAGTTCTTAATAGTATTTTAACCGCAGCTCTACGAGTCTTCCAATTTGGACTCTTCAATGCTTCATTTGCAAAATCCATAACTTTTATACTCTCAAATTTGATTAACGCAGCAACAGCTGCTTTTCTAACACTCCCATTTTCATCTTCAATCAGATTAGAGATCTGATCGATAGTATTTGAATCACCAATTTCACCTAAGATTTTAACACAAAACATTCTAATTTGCCAAGATTTGTCTGACAATGCATTGACTATTTTATTATCAATTTTATCATCCAAAATTTTTAATAGAGATCGATAGCTAGCCCCTCTTACGCTTGCTACTTTACTATTGAAAATAGATATCAGGAAGTCAATAGCATTAACGTCTTTTAATATTCCTAACAATTTTATTGCTTCTCTTCTTGCATTAATATTTCTTCCTTTTGCAATCTCATAAAGAGGTTCAAATGATTTGGTTTTGGCAAAAATTTTATAAAGAGAATTTTTGGCAAGGTTTCTTATTTTTGCATCGTTTTCTTTTAATAATTCCAATAAGTGGGGGATTGATCTCTTACTTCCAATATTTCCTAAAACTCGAATTGTTTCTTTCCTTACTTCAACATCTTGGTCCGTTAAAAGTTCTAGAATATGCTTTACATTCTTTAATTCAATAACCTTTTCTAATGCTTTTACTGAATTTTTCCGTATTATTGGATCTTCATCGTCTAAAAATTTAATTAAAATATTTTCACTCTCTTTGCTTTTAATCCTTCCAAGTATCACAGGAATTTCTCTCTTGATATAAAGATCTTCTGTATTAACATATTCATTTATAACCTGTAAATTTCCTTTTTTACCAATTTTCACAATCACGTCAATAAGAGAATTATAAATTTCAATATTTCTGAAATGTAATAAACCTATTAATGGTTTTAGTGCTTCTTTTGCATTAGATCTTCCTAAGAGAGTTATAGCTTCATTCTTTGCTTCAAAATCAGAATCAGTTAAAGCATTGATAAGAAATGGTATTGAATCATTTAGATCTCCATCTCCAACCTTTTTAATAAGGCTTTTTCTGACTGATCCATCTTTACAATTTTTATATTGTTCTTTTAAGAAGGTAATTCCTTCTTTTTGATAACAAGCTGTCAATATATCAATTAATTTTAGCCTTAATTGAGGATGATGATCATTTAAAAAAACAGTTTTTATATTTTGAAAATTATTGTTTCCAATATCATCATAATGAGTTAAAAGATCAGCTGCTTTTATTTTAATATCCATATTTTTAGATGTAGACAATATTGAAAGAATCATTTCCACAGCCTCATCTTTATTCATCGTCTTTATTTTTTCAGCTAACTGATCACTATTAAAACTCAATTGTAAAACCTCAAAATGTTTGTAAATAAAAAATTTAGAAAACAAATAATTCTTTGAAATATTAAAAATAAATTGATTTATATATTTTTATTCTTTTAAGAAATTTGGTTTGAGATATTATATGTTTAAATATACAATAAGAGAACCAAAAGATAAAGAAATTTCTAAAAGTATTAATGTACTCTATTCCGCCTTTGGTAGAGCCCCTCCAGTGGATATTAAAGAAGAAGAAAAAATATGGAAGGCTTTAATAAACTGTGAAATTGGAAAATTCCTTATTTCTGAAGAGAAAGGAAAAGTATTTGGCATTGGTGGAGTTTTTACATTTGAAAAAGTTAGTAGTTTTGGATATATGGCTGTATTGCAAGATTATAGAGGAAAAGGAGTAGGTACAGAAATTTTTAGGAAGTTATTAGAAATCGCAAATAAAATGAATTGTGAGACAATGATTCTTTATGCTTCCCAATTAGGAGAAGCGATCTATAAAAAATTTGGTTTTAAACAGAGATTTTATGGAGCGATGTATCATTTACCAATACAAACTCCAGTATTTGGAATTGTGGATAAAGAAGTCAAGATTTTGAATACAACTCCGGATTGGATGTTAGATTTAGATAAGAAAGCAATGGGATTTGATAGAACTAATTATATAAATATGAGAATTAAATTAGGTGCTAGGATTTTAACTGTTGAAAATGAAGGATATGGATTATTAGTGAATAAGCGGCTAGGACCATTAATTGCCACGAATTTAGAGGCAGTATTACAGATAATTAATAAGAGTATTACATTAGGAGCTGATCATATGATTATTGCTAAACATCAATATTTACCAAAAAGGATTTTTGAATTGTTCAATTTAACTGAACTAGAAAATAGAGCCAGCGTAAAGATGGTGTACGGAAAAAAAATTAAAAAAGAATTAGATTTACTATACGCAATAGGTACTTTTGCAAAAGGTTGAGGAAAAATTGGATTTTATAAAAATAAAAAAAATATAAAATAAAAATATAATTTAACCTATTTCTACATCCATTTTCTTACGTTCTTCAAGAAGGGCATCAACTACAGATGGATCTGCAAGTGTAGTTACATTTCCAATATCAGTACCAGCGGCAATAGCTTTTAATATTCTTTTCATTATCTTACATTGAAGTAAATGACAGGATACTTTATCATTATGAGTGAGCCCTTCTTTCTGTTCATAATTATTTAAAAGTGTGAGAGCATCATCTAGCTTACCTTCGTCACTTAATTGTTCTGCTCGAATAAATTCCTCTGGTTTTTCTTTTTTTTCGAATTTAATTTCGCTCATATTACTTTTTTTCAGGGGTTTAATTTTCTTTATTTCTTTTTTGGTTTTACTTTAACCTTTACTCTTTCCTCTTCTTCCTTAAATTGATTCACGGGCTTTGAATAATCGATTGGCTCCTCACAAGCCCAACACACATTTTCCAAATTTGATACTGCTCGCGCACAATTTTCACAATAGATCGCTCCACATTCACAGATATAGGAGAATCGCAAGACTTCACCCAAACACACTAAGCAAATTTTCTTTTCCTTATGAATTGTTACTTTATCTTCAATAACTTGAGTTTTTACCATCACACGACTTCGTTGCATCCGTTCGATTTGTTCACTTATCTGTGCTAATTTAAACCTC
>JAZGEW010000117.1:0-10571 GCA_036478875.1 Promethearchaeia archaeon
TCTTCTAAAAATTCTGTGTTTATTGTTTGCCCGATTGTAATGAAATTTTTTAATTGGAGAGGTGTATTAAATTCTGCTGCGATTCTTGTATCGATTCCTTTTTTAAACTCACTTGCAATTTTCGCAAGCTCTATCAAACTTTTGCCCTGAAAATATACATAATTCAGATGAGACCCATTCAATCGAAAGAGATGATTTTTAAGGCATTCACTTAAAAACCCAGAAATTAAAAGTTGATTTTTTAATTCAATAAGTCTAAAGCTTAAAAAGTTATCTTCAAATGTTCTTTTCAAGATTTTTGCATTTGTAGATAATTGCTGGTTTAATTCAATGAAATCTTCTAACTTTATAGTATATGTGAACAAATAAGAGGAAGTTGATATTGTTAACATTGTTTTCCAAATTCCAGATCTCATATCCAACCATTTTTCAAACTCAATTTTGGGATATTTAACGTATTTCACATTGGGTTTATCCAGAGTTCTATATAAAATACCTTCAAGACTTTCTTTTGTTTTTTCATTAAATAACTTAGAACATTCACCTGGAAATGGATCAGCCGATACGGGGACAACCTGTAAGTTATAATTGAAGCTAATTTTATGATTATCAATTCCTCTAATGAACTTATCAAAGTAAGTTAAAGTCGGTTGATTGGCAAATTTGAGATTGAAAATCTTTGAAGCTACTAATAATTGATTATCAATATGAGCAAATATAACATCTCTGAGTCTATTTACTCGGAAAAACTCCACATTAATGAAAGGATCGATTTGATTTATTTTTATACCGTGAGAGAACCTTATTTTTGAAAAATAATATAGAATCTCTCTCCACCAGATAAAAATTATAGAAATATCAAACAAGAAATTGACAAAGACAACTGTTATTAAAGAAAAACTAAAAGTAATTAATATTATAGAGATAGATATTAAAATAAAACATAGACAGCTTGTCTTAAGTATTGGTTGTAATATTTTTGTTTTTTTAGCAAATTGATTTGATTCTTTCTTTACAGGTTGAAATGATGCATTGCAAAAGGATCCTCTAATAGCAGAAATTAAATCATTTCCAGCCAATAAGGAGGCTTTTGTATGATGGAAATTAGCGCTAAAATTAGATTTAAATTCATTAGATAAATCCACTATTGTCTCAAGAAGATTGCTTAACCTAAAGTTAGTTAAAATCCCGTTAATACTGCAATATAGACTGAAATAAATCAATGTTTGGAATGATTCTGTTTGTACTATATTTTTATCTGGTTTTTTTGAGCCCCCTAGGATAGGATTTTGAACTACTTGATATGTATATTGTATTTTCGCTTTATTTAATGCTTTAATAAATTGATTTAAGGTCGGATAGACGTTTTCTGGAAGAATTTCAACTTTAAATACCCGTATCGCAACGGATAATGAATCATTTTTATTTATCATTAAAACCGTCGCTGAATCCTCTTGTATATTCCAAAATTCAATGTCCTTAAAAGGATAAAAATGTGAAAGACCATGAGAAAACAAAAGCCAAAGATTTCTAAAGCAGAAGAAGTTTTCAGAAAAGGCTATAATATAGAAGAATAGAGTGAACATGCTTAATCCAACTGCGATGTTTAAGTTATAGGTTATGATATACGTTGAAAATAACAAAAAAATTAGAATTGTCATTAATGAGAGTGATTTTGCTATAGAAATCTTTGAATTAATATCTTTATATGATGGATTTACTTCCCATATATCTAAATAATTTGATGATTCCTCGACGTCATCAGATGGTATCATTTCATACTTTTTATTTGCTTTGTTACTTTCTACCATTTTTAACTACTTCGGTTATAGTTTTATGTTTTAATTTAAGATTATTCAATATATTTAAACAAAAAATTGATGTGAATAAATTTTCAAAAACAATCATTAACATTTATTTCTCATATTCCTTTTATAACGTTTCCTTGAACGCCAATAATTACTATGAAAATAAATAAGAAAATACCGCCATAAGAATCGCTTCATTCTGTTTTTTCTTACTATTTTTTTAATTCGTTTTGTCCTCAATTTTTCTTTCAGTTGGTATACATTTTCTGCTACTTTAGCATAAGTAGTTAAGCCCTTGTTGTGATATGCAATTCCGAGATAGTGCCAGATATATGAAGATTTAGTATCTTGCGTAAGTAGTAATGTACAATGCCGTTCTAATTTATCGTACATCCCTGCTTTCGAATAATCCCAACATAACTCCAAACAAGTAGAATTAAAATCATCAAAGATATAATCCAATTCTTTATTTAATTTCTCATGAAAACCATCAATGTAATTCTCAGAATATGTTTGCATTTTAGGATCCTTTAATTGTCCTAAAAAAAAATTAATCATATTTTCCCGTTTGATTATTCGTTTATCTATATCTTCATCAAATTCATACCATTTTTCCATAATTTCATAAATTAATTTAATATAGTCTATATAGTCCAGATTTTCCCTACAGACATCTAAGGTGCATAAAAGTTCTTCAACTGTTAAATAGAATATATATCCCTCAGAAATCAAATATTTAATTGTAGGAAAATAGCCACTAATCAATCTTTTTGCAATTTCTTCTTTAAATTTTTCTTTTGCTTTTGGATCTCCTGCTTTAGTTAATTCTTTAAGTAAAGGAAATGCCAAATTTGAATGTAATACACGAGTGTTATAATCATGCTCAACCCATGCTTGAATATTAGAGCAATGCCCCCAAAATTCGACTTCAGGAGGAATATTATAAGAATAAAGAGGTGGGTAAAGTAAGCCATTTTCTTCTTTATACATCTCATTATCAATTAAATAATGGTCATATAAATCAGTAGCTTCATCAATTGATTCAATTCTATCATAATTTTCTACATTTGTTTCTGGAATAACAATAAATAATCTTTTACAATAATCAAATCTCCTTCCTTTAACAAATATTACAGTATAATTTCCTTCTAATCTAAGTAAAATGTAATTATTTATTTTAAATTCTATATCATTCATTTTCTACTCAATAATTATATGGAAGATATATAAAGAAAAATACCAAAAAGAACGTCCATAAGAACCATAAAATAGGATCAAAATCTTTATTTTAAAAAAAAAAAAATGGGAATTTTTCTTTTAAATATGGGTGAGAGAATTAGATATAAAAATTAATTTTGAGAATAAGAAATAAAATGAAAAAAAAAAGGATATTATTATCCATTTGAAGAAAGAAAGCGATCGAGAACCATAACGTATACATTTTTCGGGATTTTTGCTTTTGTGCTACTCTTTTTTCCATTTTTTGCTTTAAATTTACGGTTTCAACTCGGCTCTATATTTTCGAAAATCTTCAATGCTTTAAGTCTAATATATTTAACATTTGGAACTTTAATGATTATATTTAGTATTGTAAGTCTATTTACGGGAAGATCTATTAATACCAAATATTTCATTATGGGCATTGTACTGCTTTGGGCAGGATGTTGGTACTCAGAAACAGTTCTAGATATCTTTGGGTTTACTTTTGGTGATTCTAGTTCGCAAGGACAAACAGGGTACCATTAAAACTTACAATTTATTATAAAAAATCGATTATAAGGAAGAGAGAAGTATGAATCTTGAATTGGTTTTTAATGGATTTGAGTGGCTAATGAGTTTTTTATGTTTAATTGGAGGTTTTGGAATCATTTCTTGGTTTTTTACATTTATAATTCCTGAGGGTTATAAGAAAAAAGATTTCATTGTAGAAATATCATATTGTATACTATTATTCGTAATTGGGGGTTTTTCTTCACACTTTAAATTCTTATAATTTGTAGGTCAATGTATAAGATTATAAATTAAGAGTATAATTTCTCTCTGAATATTATTTTTAGATTTAGACTAAAACGAATTATAAAAATATAAAGAGAATTTTTATTTAATTCATTTTATTATTATTTTCTATTTACCATGCTTCTTCTTCTTAATGTTTATTTCCCTTGAAAAGTTTTTGGGACATATATCAGTAATAGTACAAATCTCACATTTGGGACGAATTGACAAACAAATTTGTTGGCCAAATCTTACAAATAATCTATTTAAATTTAGCCATAATTCTTTTGGAATAATTTTATTTAATTCCTTTTCTGTGGCTTCAGGTTTTTTAGTATTTACCCATTCTAATCTATTCATAATTCTGTGAATATGTACATCAACAGGGATTGCTGGTATTTTAAATGCATACACTAATACACAATTTGCTGTTTTGCTTCCTACGCCAGGTAAATTTAATAATTCCTCATAATTGTCAGGAACACTACTATTGTATTCTTCAATTAATATTTTTGAGACTTCTTTAATACGAGCAGCTTTAACTTTATAAAACCCTGAAGATTTTACAAGTCGCTCTATTTCATCAATATTTGCTTTAGCTATACTTTCTGGGGTATTATATTTAGCAAACAATTTTTCTGTTGCAATTCTTGTATTAGCATCTCTTGTTCGTGCGGATAATATTGTCGATATTAAAATTTTAAATGGATCTTGTTTTTTTCTAGCTAATTCATCTAAGTGAGCTTCGCCTTCTAATTGTTTTTCAATTTCGTCTAAAATTTCTTTATATTCCATTTTAGATCATTTTTTTTCTAATACATACAGTCTTCTTTTAGTTATTTGACCCTTTTTAGCATCAATTAATGTTTTTATATGTTGGCTTCGAAATTTAAGTTTCTGATTAGATTTATTGTTTATCCTGGTGAGATTTAATAACGGTACAAGTATAAAGTTATTTTTACTCGCTAATTTATCAATATTTACTTGAATATCATTCCCATCGATGGTACTAATAACTGGAGATATGAAGCATAGTCTACAATTCGGTTTTAAAATTTGATAAGCTTCCCTAAAGAATTTATCATATAATGGTTCTAAACTTCTTTCTATCAATTCTTTAACTTGGGAATAATAAGGTTTTCTTATGTAAAAGGGTCCTAATTCGGGTTCAGTACATATACCATCGAAAAAACACGGTTCAAAAACTTCAGACAAATTTCTTACATCATGAGTTAAAACACTTTTATCAATAAGTGGTGGTAATTCTTCTTCCAATAACCCTAATAACCAATAGATATTGCGGATTGTATTTTTTACTTTCTTTTCATCTATATCTGAACCATAAATTTGAAAATCGTGTAATATAGCAAACATTCCTATTGTTCCATTCCCAATAAATGGATCAAGTAGTTTTTTATTTTCTCTATTTACAAATAAGTTCAAGAAATTCAGCATTATTGTAGCTAATTTTGGAGAAATTGCACTTTTAAATTCTTTATATGGTTTTTCTTCATCAATCTTCCTTTTAAAATTTGGATTATCAGTTGTAAATGTTCTTGCGATATATACACCTTCTTCTGTAAAGCCAAAAATTATTTCTGCTCTATTTTCTTTAAGGAGTTTATATTTAATTATATGGTGTGGGAATATTGGATTCAGATTACCCGATTTTATATTTTTTTCAGGATATTGATAATATAATGCCTTTATGGCTCCCTTTTGTTTGAGAATTTCCATTATTTCTTTATTTAGGAAGGGTAAAAAATGTTTAACTAAAATATCCGAATAATAACTATCATCATAGAGATTTGGATAAATTGAAACAGCATAAAACATACTTTCGTACACTTTAGGAAAAATTCCTTTTTTTCCTATAATGAAATTGCTAATAATATTAAGTATCTTCTCTCTATTTTTTGTTACAAACTTATACTTATCAATCTGAACTGGAAAAGCATCTTGGATGGTTTTAATATCAATAAAATCATAAATTTCAGCAATCTTTTGACAACCTCCCAAAATAAATTGAATCTCCATGAGGTTATTAATATACTGATTATCTTGGTGTAGTTTTTCAAACTCTACTACTGCTACATTAGCAGAATAATCTAATATTCTTCCCTTGTTTTGAGAATTAGCAAGATAATTGTCTAATTCTGCGATGGATAACTGCCAATTTGAGCCAAGAATAAATAAAAATCTTTCCATAATATGAATAAATCTGTACTAGGAAATAGAATAATAGATTCAATATCTATTTTTCGTGTAAAAATAGTTTTAACTTTTATTTTTAGTATAGTTAGATTAACTTAAAGTTATCAGTTGTTAAAATAATTATTTTATTTGGGTGGAGAATTTTCTCCAAAATTTCAATTCTCCATCTTGAGGTTAATTCTTATACTTCTTTTCTAACCACGCTTTAAAGGCTTTTGTTTCCTTTCCCCTCCAGAGGGCTTTTTTAGGGTATCCCTTCTCAAACTCATTTATATCGTCGTCCGTATATTCGATTGAAGATTTCTTTTCAGATATTTCTACATCTTCTTTATCGAAATCTATAGAAATTTCATACTTTTCACCGGTTATATCTCCTAAAGCCTCCATTATATCTTCAAGATCTTCTTTCTTTCTTTCTAAAACAGGAACTTTATCTATTACTTCTTCTTCAGTAATTATTGTTTTCTCTTTTTCTTCAATAGCCTTTTTATATGTTTTTCTTTTTTCTAATCTCTCTTGTCGCAATTTTTTAATTTCCTTAATAATTATATCATAATTATCTTTAAAGTATTTTAGACTTACATTAATAAGATCTCCAGCATTGTCCCATTTCTCTTTTTTGACAATATGTCCAACCCAATAATATAAATCTAAATTTAATTCAATTGTTACTGGTTTTCCTTCAGATTCTAAACTTCCTATTAAAAAACTCAGAATATTAGCGATTAAAATATCGTTATCTAAAGCAGAAAAACCATACTCATGTGCAAGAGATGAAAATATACTAAGATTTCCAAAACCAACAACTTTACCCTTAAAATATTCCACAACAACCATTAATGGAACCTTAGGGCAATCCTCTTCAATCCAATATTCTCCATCATATCGTTTATGCCAACTGTTTAATCCAGATTGCAATACCCCTTGAATTTTTATATTTTTCTCATCTTCAATAAAATCTAAGATTTTAGTTGAACATGAACTTGAAAAGACAATTTTCTTAATTTGCTCTGTTATAACGTGAGGTATAATTTTGGTTATAATCGGTCTCTTCTGAAGATTAACATAATTAACTGAATCATTAATCTCATCCGAAACAAATTCAAATCCAAACTTTTGGGTTAAATCATTTAAATTCGTACCGTTTGTATAATCTCCTCCGCTAGAACTGACAATTAATAAACTCCCTCCATTTTTTACATATTTCTCAAGTATCTTAATCTCTTTCAATTTTAGACTTGTGTTTCTTGGAGTTGAAAGAATTATTACATTGTACTTCTCTAAATTATCTAAGGAGTTAAACCCGGTTTCAATTTTACCTAATTTATATCCAGAGGTGAATAAAAATTGTGTAAATTCGCCAAAACTTGATGATTCTAATGTTAAAAAATTATTATGACCATAATCAAAGGCAATACTAGTCTTTCCATTCAATTTTACTCATACTCATTGATTTTGAATTCAAATAAAAATTGGTTCACTCTTCTTACTTCTATATATGATATATTTCTTCTATTCTATAAATAAAATTATCTAAATTTTAAATACAAAGATATCTAAAACAACATGAAATAAATTTGGACCGTAGCTTTTAACGGTCCTATGTGATTTTAATTCGCACTTATACCCTTCCTTCACAGTAATTTCATTAAATTCTTTAAATAGAATAAGGAAATCACCTTTATCAACCACCCCTTCGTAATGGAACATCGTCCCTTCATCTTTCACTAAGGATAAAGCTTCTTTTATATAATTTTTGGGAGCAGGAAAAACACCCATAATTATTCTGTCAGCTCTAATTCCAGATTCACTAAGTTTTATAACCTCAACCTTACAATCCCCTTTAATTGGTACAACTTTTTGTTCTAGATGATTTAGTTTTATATTCTCCTCTAAATAATTATATGATTCAGGATTCAACTCAATACTATATATTCTCTCTACATTAGAATGTTTTGCGATAGGTAGTGAAAAATATCCTATTCCGGCAAACATATCAACAATAACTTCTCCGCTTTTAACTAGTGTTGTAAGATATTTCCTTTCATTGAGATTTCCCTTACTAAACATAATTTTTGTAATATCAAATCGATAAATAACATCATGTTCTTTATGTTCAACTATGGGGTTATTTTCTCCAACGATCAATACAATTTTTTCTGGTTCTCTAAAAGATCCTACTATTCGACCTCTATTTAGATAAATTGATTTAATTTTTGGGAATAATTCTAAGCAAGCTCCTCCAATTTCCTTTTTTTTATCATATAATTTTGGATTAAGCTTTAAAATTATGATTTTTCCTAAAGTTTGAAATCCACGTGGAAGTAGAGAAAGTTCTTCTTCAGATAATATATCTTTTAAATGTTCCTTTATCTTTTCTTTAAATCCCATAAAATATTTTAAATTTTTATCTTAATATTAAATTGAATATAGCTATACATCTTTATTAATTAATCAATTCTAAAAAAGGATAATTTTTCAGACTTTCTATTAATCTCACACAATTACTCAATTTAATACCCTTTTTTCTTCAAAAATGTAAATTACATTAACACGAACTATTCTAAATCGAGTTAAATTATTATATTATAATAAATCAATCATAATATACTAACTGTATAATTAACTATAATAAAAAAAAACATTTAACAAGTGAATATATTATGCCGAGTTTAAATGATCCAGAATTTTTAATAGATGAAAATAAGGTGTGGTTTACTGGAGGTTATTGGCCTGAAGGTGTACCAAAACAATTAAGAGATGTTGAAGATGTAGAAATTTTACCAATGTGGGAATATTTTCAGAAGGCTGCTGATTTATATGGGACATTGGACAATGATATCTGTATTTTCGTTTATGGTCCATATATGGAACGTGTAAAATTAAGAACTATATTTGATTATGCAAAACGGTTTGGGACGTTTCTTCATCAAACTCTTGGGATTAGAAAAGGTGATGTTGTTGCTATTGATCTACCAAATTCTATCAATTTTGTGGTTGCTTATATGGGCTGTCAGTATATTGGTGCTATTACCCAAGGTATCAATCCTACTTATCGACCAATGGAACTTTTGCATTCCTTAAATATGACTAAAGCAAAAGTATTTGTTATGATGGACATGTTATATATTGCTGGTCCTAAAGACGTACTCCCTAAAACTAATGTAAAATTTTTAATACCTTCAAATTTTGTAGATTTTTTCACTGCAGATGAGGATACAATCGAAAAGTTAGGTGTACCGAGTGCTCGAGACAAGATACCTGATGAAACTGAAAATTATAAAGTATACTGGATGGATAAAATTATTAAGGAAACACAGCCAGAAGAAATTAAGGTTGATATTGATCCATGGACAGATCCTGCGATATATCTCATGACTGGAGGTACTACTGGACTACCTAAAGTTGCGATGCTTTCACATGCTAATCTAAGTGCTAATCTAAATATGATTAAACCTTGGACAAATCTAGGGCCAGGTGTCATAGCTATAGGAGCAATTCCCTTTTTTCATAGCTTTGGTATGACTTGTGTCATGAATGCTGCTCTAGGTATTGGAATGATTATGCTTCTATTCCCTAGACCGCCTGCAGATGATGTTCTATGCGAAGCAGTAAATAAGATAGATGCTCCTGAAGGAATAATATATACAGGAGTCGAAATGTGGTTTAAAAGGTTTACAGACTTCGTACATGAAATGGGCGTTGATGAATTTAAAAAGAAATATAATTTGTGGGAGAAACTAAAATATGCCACACAAGGCGCAGGTCCATTGCATTCTTATGTACAAGAGCCTTTTGAGTCAATATTTTGCCCAATACGCGCTGGTTATGGTTTAACGGAAAGTTCACCCGTACATAGTGTTGCTCCTTTTTGGGGGCCAACTAAGAATGGAAAACTAGGATTGCCAATTCCAGGTGCAGATTGGACTATATTTCCTTCTGACAATTTTGAGGCAGGACCTATTTGCGATGGAACTAAAGGGAGAGGAGGTTTTGGTATTGAAAACACTGGAGAAATTTGCTTAGCAGGTCCCCATATTATGTTAGGATATTTAGGAAAACAAAAAGAACAAGAAGATAATCTTAAATATTGGGGTGGAAAACGTTGGCTTCTTACAGGAGACATTGGCTTCATGGATGAACATGGTTGGGTTGAGATTCGAGATAGAAAGAAATCTCTAATTAAAGTAGCTGGTCATTCAGTATTTCCAAAAGAGGTTGAGGAGCTATTAGGAGCGCATACAATGATTGATGAAGTAGCTGTGGCAGGGTTACCAGACGAAATGACTGGTGAAAAGGTCAAAGCGTGGGTAACTTTAAAGAAAGGTTTTAAGGTTGATAGAGATATTACAATCGATGAGATCAAGAAATGGGCTTTAGAAAATATGGCTAAATGGAAATCACCGCGCCTTATAGAAGTTGTAAGAAAAATGCCAGTTAGTGCGACTGGCAAGGTTCAGAGACGTGAACTTCAAGAAAAAGATTTTGCTAAACTTGAACAAGGAAAATCTATTAAGGGATAACTTAATTTTTTTAATATTTTTTATTTCTTTT
>JAZGEW010000118.1:0-29188 GCA_036478875.1 Promethearchaeia archaeon
GGTTAAAATTTTCCATTGACAATAGCAATTTAGAAATTGGGAAGTATATCCATGAAACCCATTGGCTTCATAAGTATAAGCATAAAAAAATCTATCTTATCTCTCATAATTGGAAATTAAAAGGAATCTGTGATTATAAAATTGAAGAACACGGAATTAAAATACCCGTTGAGCTTAAAAAAGGTAAATCTAATAAAAATAAACCGTTTAAAAATGATAAAATGCAGTTAATGTGTTATATTCTTTTATTAGAAGAGCATTTCGATGTGAAGTATCCGTATGGGTACATTTTCTATCTAGGCTCTAAACGCCGATATAAAGTGAATATTACATTAAACCTAAGATCCAGAATACAAAAATGCTTTAAAGAGATTAAATCATATATGAATAGTAATAAAATACCGAAACGGCAAAATAATGAAAAATCTTATAGGAATTGCTCTTATCATGAGCATTGTAGGAGTGTATGATGTGGGGGTGAAATCACAGATAAGAACATTTAAATAGGAAGAACTCATATTTATAGAGTAACTGCAATACACCCGTACATGTGGTAGGTGACCTGCAAAAAGCGCTGTAATCCCATTCTGTGAGGAAAACACTACCCGTTCTTTTTTAACTAGAAATAGATTGAAACACAATAGTGTAGTTGTATGAACCAATGCTTAGTCCGTGTTCTTTTTTAACTAGAAATAGATTGAAACTTCGATGCGCCTTTTAACGTTCCTTTTGCCATTATGTTCTTTTTTAACTAGTAATAGATTGAAACTTATAATACAAAGTTATTTTCTTTTAACCAAATTAAGTTCTTTTTTAACTAGAAATAGATTGAAACTCTTTTTCTTAAGCATTTTTTTAAGCTTTTTCTTCGTTCTTTTTTAACTAGAAATAGATTGAAACGAATACTCTTCCTCTTTGTTTTCGATAAAATACATGGGTTCTTTTTTAACTAGAAATAGATTGAAACTATTATTGATTCGTTTGATTCGTCCATCTTATTATTGTTCTTTTTTAACTAGAAATAGATTGAAACTTTGTCACGTGAAGTAGCGTTTCGCAGAGTTCTTTTTGATTATTTTTAACTAGAAATAGATTGAAACTGTCCTAATAATTGTATTTAATTAGAGACATTAAAGTTCTTATTTAACTAGAAATAGATTGAAACTAACGACAACTGAAGAGTACCGTTCAACCATTCCCAGTTCTTTTTTAACTAGAAATAGATTGAAACGCTATAGTCTAGTGGTTTGTTATTCTCTGACAAATAAGTTCTTATTTAACTAGAAATAGATTGAAACTTTTCTTCTCACTGGTTTACACCTCCGTTTAATGTTCGTATTTAACTAGAAATAGATTGAAACTTTATTTGAACACTCCAGACATTTGTATCGTAAATGTTCTTCTTTAACTAGAAATAGATTGAAACAAAACCAGCCATACTCACATACTATCTCGTCGCCACGTTCTTATTTAACTAAAAATAGATTGAAACACAAGCGATTACGCTACTTTAACACGGTTATTATTAATAATTGAAAAAAAGAAAGGAAGGAAACTTTTAAATACCAGCAAATCAAATCTATAAATGATCATACCCTCAACTGTGATCGTTGGAGGTGATGGGAAAAACCAATTAGAAAGCAATTCTATGAGAAGATGAGTACATAAGTAATTTGAACTAGAAATAGATTGAAACTTTATTTGAACACTCCAGACATTTGTATCGTAAATGTTCTTCTTTAACTAGAAATAGATTGAAACTTGTCACTATCCGTGGATATAACTACTTTCGCACGAGTTCTTCTTTAACTAGAAATAGATTGAAACTATAATTCCTCGATGAGTTTGAAAGACCTTTTCATATTCTTCTTTAACTAGAAATAGATTGAAACTCGTCACTGTTGCACCGAGAATACCCAAATCCACCAGTTCTTTTTTAACTAGAAATAGATTGAAACAATTTCTCCTTGTTTTTTGGCATCCTTTTCATCCTTTGTTCTTTTTTAACTAAAAATAGATTAAAACGTATTAACATTAATGTTTTTACTCGTCCTTTTTGAGTTTTTTATAAAATAGAATTATAATCCAACAGAAAAAGAATATTATAATAAAAGCAAGTGATGAGGATGCTTTGGTCATTGTGAATATTCTCCTCAATGTTTTTATGAGCATTTCAGTTTGAAATTCACATAAGATTAGAATAAAGAGAGAAATAAGGAATAAACTATGCTTATGTTTTCTGGGCGTGTGATCTTTCTTATATAATATTTAAGAAATAAGTTATTTTTAAAATTGGTCTAAAAGTGTTACATGCTTCTATTGAAAAGAGTTAAGAGTCCATTTAAAAATAGCAAAATAAACATTTCAAGTTCATAAGATTTTTGTAGATAATATTCGAAAGTAATAACATTATTTTTAAAATCAATTTTAAAAAGTTGTGAATTATAAATTCTTTCACATATCTTTTCACTCATTTTATTCTCAGAGATATTTGCATTATTAGCAAAATGATTCCCAACATTTTTTCTGAGGAATTCCTCATTTAAATTAAAATCAGATGGTTCTATTTGAAACAATTTAACGGCTATTGGAGTATGAGGATTCATATTTTTCTTTTGATTAGTCATTTTTTTAATCTCTTTGTTCACAAAAGATTCAAAAAGATGTATTTGATATGTTAGTTTTTTATTTATCATTATTTGTTTTATATCTTTAATGCTGATTTCAAAAATTGAAGCTCTATAGTTATCCCAGTTGAATCTATTCGAGATTTCTATATTATATCTTCTATTATTAATAGGAAGGGTATAATAGCTTTTTCTTTTTTTTATTTTAGTATTTTTATAGTTTTGAATGTTATTAAATAGATTATGGAGGAGTATAACTTTAGGTGTTAAAATTGTAAAATTATCCTCCAGAAACCATAAAAAATGAATTAAATTAAACATTTCTGAGATACTATAATAGAGTTTGATTTGATCATTTAATAAAGCCTTAACTAAATCGCAACAATCATAAGTATTGATGCATAAACAACATTTTTTATTTAAAGCGCATAAATTGATTTGCTTTATTGTTTTTTCAAAAAGATCTGGAAAAAAGTTAAGTAATTCTTTTATATCTTTTTTTTTGAATTCGTTTCCTTCAAAACAAAATTCATAAGTATAGAAAATTTTAATAAATTTTATATCTTATCTCCTCTGAGTATATAGATTTATTACTTATCTGAGTTATACCTTGTATTAAACACCAAAAAATTCATATAATTCGATGGTTTGAACATCTTCCGGAAATAAGAAATGGTCTTTTTCGTATAAATGCTTAACTGTTGCATTTTCAATAGTGAACCTCCCCATACCTGTAGATTTCTTTCCACCATAGCTTAGAAATCCTAATTTTATCATCATAAAAAGACTCTTTAATAATTTAAACTCTTTAGGTTTAGTCTGTTCAGTTATATTGTTAATAATCATTTTAAAATTAAATTCTACTCCAGGTTGTAAAGTTTCAATAAAAAAAAGTGATCCATCTCGAGAGACTTGTTTTTCTCTATCTATTGCGATCCCTGGCTTTAATCCAGACTTTAATTCTGTGGATATTATTTCTTTTGTTTTTTCTGTTGGAAATGCGTCAGAAATTATTATGTGCGATGCTAAATCACTTCCTCCAAATATTCTACATACCAGACAAGGGGTGCTCAATTCTTTAGTTCTCTCATCAGAATCTTTTTCAATCTTACAGATTTCCTCAGGATAATTATTACATATATATTCCTTGTCATTTATTTCTTGTTTCAATGTATTTGCTATCATTTCTATCTCTGATCTCATATTACCTTTAATTGTTGAATTAGGGATGTATGGGAATGATAATTCATCCTCAAGATTTAAACGGGCTCGTAAAATGGCACTTTCAGGTGAGAAATCGGTATCATCTACACCTGTTCCAATATGCATTTGAGTTTTTAGTTTAATTATTCCCTCGATTATTAAACGTGATTTTATTACATCTAAATCCATTCCGAGTACTTTATTGTTTCCATTCATTATATTTCCACCTTTTTTAATTTAATTCCTCCATGGTTGGAAAATAAATTAGATTATAACCTAGTTTGGAGTAATTATTCAAACCAATGTATTCCAAAAAGCTTATTGCTTTAATAATTTCTTCGTTAATGTATTCTTTCTTCTCTGGATTAATTTTAAATTTATATAGAGATCCTGGTTTTGCTACAGTTATATGAGGTTTTTCTTGTTGAGTTTTAAAACTCCATCCTCCAATTGTCTCTAATTCTCCCATGGTTTCATCTAATAGGAAAAGATCTTCAAATTCTTCATAATTTAAATTAAGCTTATTTTTTACATATTCTAAAGCTAAATTTAAGTTGATCAATGGATTAGTAATGATATCCAAAGACTCCTCCTCCATGTTGAAATCAACTATATTTGTTTTTGCCGCAAGTATTAAAGAGTTGTTTTTAATCATTCTATTAATGATACCTTTATTATCTTCAATTTTTCTATTTAAATCGATTTCTTCTAATTCTATCAATACTTTGCCAAATCCTCTGGATTTTGACCTTCCCAACCTAATAAAAGGTAATTCAGATAAAAATTCATATATCTTTTTGTTTTCCTCAATTAACATATAAGAGTCAAAGATAGAATCTCGTAAAATATAACTGTATGTAAATAAATATCCCGTAAGACTGCTATTTTTAGCGTAATTAATGGCTGTTGAAATTGTAAAATTGGTCTCTGGTGTTCCTAAAATTTTTCTACAATCTTTGTTTTTGCAATAATTCTTATTCTTTAAAACATCCATCGTTGTTTTTCTATTACAATCAGGATTCTGACAATTAGCTCTAATATATAGAATATTTTCATCTTGCCATTCTTCTAAATAGTTTATATATTTTTCATCTGATTCACATCTTTTACATTGTTTTATTAAAGGATGGGTTGGAACCAAATCTGGATTATCACAGCAAAACTCAAAATTTTTCTTTTCTTGTGTTAAATAAAGTCCATTGGAAATACTAAAGATGTTTTTATAGAAGAATTCATAGAAGTGACAATCATCTTGCTTGTTGCATATCTCACATTTGCCAAAATTCGTATCATTTTGACAAAACTCTTCTAATAACTGTGTTGCGATCCCCCCTCTTAGGGTTATTGAAGGAATATGACTTAATGTTTTGTATAAATTATGATCAGGAGGTGTATATCCTACCAATAAAGGGGATTCCAATTTCAGTCTTATTCTATACAATTTAAGTACTTTTTTCATCACTCATCCTCTCTATTAAATTATTTACTAATTCATTATTGCGACTAAAACCATCAATCTTCTTGGTTCTAACTTCAATTAATCCATCACCATTTCCAAAACTACAATATTCTAAGTTTTTTAAAGCAAACAAGATTAGAATTTCTGTATTTATTCCAATTGAGTTATTAAAAGCTTCGATATACAAAATTGAACTAAAGGTTGTATTTGGAGGAATTCGTTCTTTTGTAAATAAACTTCCTTTTTTAGATTTTCCTGATTTTCTTTCAATACTCGTTTGTGTTAATTTATGTAATTCTAATATTGCTTTATTTATAGGAAATAAATCTTCACAATAAATTTTAGATGGTTTATTAATCGATCCAAAAAGATTACATATAATACATCCATCACATTTGCTTAACTCTTCGGTGTTAACTGTTGTGCAATATTTCTCGTTATCTCCTAATATAAAATGAGCAATTTGCACTGCACTTGCTCTTAGTAAACCTTTTAATGTTGTAGCAGGGATACATGATCTCTTTTCCTGGTTATATAATCTCCTAAGTTGGATAATATCAGCGGTTTGAAAGAACTGATTTTCACCCATTCCTATAGTTACATGCGTTTTTGTTGTCAATTCCAATTCAATTTTTAACTTTTTCATGATAATCCCCCTGAAAGAAATTGAAATAATTCGATTGCATCAAATAGTAATATATTATCATTCAATATCAGTTCTATAATGTTGTGGTTGTTTTCTAACATGTGATTTATATCGCCTAATAAATGGAATAATTTTATGTATGAATTTCTTCCTAAGTGGCGTTTTTGTCTACAAGTTTGATACATTACAAAGGTTGAAGCCATCTGTTTTTCTTCTATTAACTTGAGAGGTTTGAATGTGAAAAAAGTTAATATTCTTTTAAATTTATTTCTGAAATCTCGTAAAACTGATTCTGATCTTAAATCTAATGAAGTAAGCATTTTTTTTTCATTATTAACAAATGTATATAAATTCTCATAATTATCATGTAAATTTAGAGTGACCTGATGATTCTCATCAACAATTATATTAAGTATATTATGAATTTCATTGTCACATTGTTTACCTTCATTATCTTCATTGATATAACACACTTTGAAAGGTCGTTTCGAGAAAACTCTTCGTAGATCGTTTGGTTTCTTTTCTTGAAGATCATTAGGTTTCTTTTCTTTAACATATTTCGGAACTGTTATTCCATAAGAATAAGTCTGAAAATCGATAGCTCCCATTTCATTTTTGTTATTATCACATTTCCTACCAATCTTCTTTGCATTTGATAATAATTCTCTAGATGTAGAGATAGCAGTCCAAATAGGAAATTTATTGGGACATAAAAACATTCCTGTAGAAAGTGTACATTTTCCCCCCATCTTTATATAAAACATCTTCGTTAATGTGAGAGATATTGGAATTGCTAAGTATCCAGGTATTAAAAATAACATATCATCACCTCCTGCGTATATCGTACCCATATTAAATCTTATGGAATCTTGAATAGAAATATATTTCCTAATGTTTTCACGTATAATCTCAAAAATTTCGTCTACAGAATTCGAAATTCGACTAATTCGCTCAAATAAATCCGTAAGAGATATTGATTTAGCGATAAACTCGCTCATTAAATTTCCATCAGCATTAATCACAGCTAATTTATAAGGATCAAAAGGTTTTATATCACCCTTTCTTTTTTTTTCAATCTCTTTATATGGAACTCCTGATATGTATTCCATCAAATTCTCTTTTAGTATATCATAGAGATCTCTCCATTTTTCTTGGAGACTTAATTGACTTAATCCATTTAGATTCAATTTATATTTACAAGAGTTACAATAATATTTTTCATCTCCTATAAAAATTAAGGGATCTCCTACAGCAGGTTTACTTCCACAAGATTCGCACAATCTTATGGAACCAAGGAAAATGGAATGCTTTCCTTTAAATCTTAAATCATTTTTTTTTGCTCCAATTTTTATTGCAAGCTTTGAATACAAATCACCGAACGAATCTTTTACCTCTCGTTCTTGATGATCATAAAAATAAATGTAATCTGTAGTGATTTCAAGTCCTTCTTTCATATCTTCATGAAACTCATCTTCGATAAAATTAGTAATAGTTTCTGCTTTTGAGCTTGGAGAAAATAAAATTATATTTCCTCCACTGCTATAAATAATCCACTCAGGTAATACACTTTTATCTTCAATTAATTTGTTTACGAGAACATTGGAAAGTATATGATCTAATAATGTACTAGCATTTCGTAGTTCTTCTAATTTATTTACATGATCAGTATATTCATGTATATGTCTTACATCTCCTCTTATTAATGCAATATCCCCACTTTTTGAATATTCTAATTTAATAGGTTCTTGCTTTAATAAATGAGAGTCACATTTTAATAAGAATTCATGTGTATACCTCTCGATATCATCTTTATGTTCTTCCCAAAATACATTATTATCAAAATTTTCTAAATTAATCCCTTTATCGGACAATATTTCAAGAGTTATTGCTTTTAATCTCTCTGATTTGAGAGATAAATTGCTTCCTGCCTTTAAATAACTGGAAAGTCCTATAGTCGATTCGTCTTCAAGCCCATTTAATATTTTTATTACATCATTGAAAAGATCTTCAGAAAGAATATCCTTAAAATAAGTATTTATTAGATTTATACTATTTTTGTTTACATGATATCGTGATAAAGGTTTTCCAATCTCATGAAAAAATGCGCCAAATCGAAGACACTCAAATTGTTTATTTGTAATTTTGTTTTCTTCGCTATTTAAAGCTATGCACGTTGCCAATGCTGAAGTCGCTATCAATTGAACTAAGAGTGAAGAGGTATTCAGACCAGGTCTATCGTCAGCTGGAAAAAGTGTATAAAACCTTTTAATTGTTTTAGATATATTTTTAAAATCTTCATTAAAAAACTCGTTTAGATTTAAGGATTGATTATTATGGAATTTTTCTGTTATCCAATCTTCAACCATACCTTTCCAATAAACTGAAAGACTACTATAGACTAAAAGAACATACAGATCGTTTGCTAACTTTAGAGTAGTAACATCATTAATGGTGCCAAAGAAATTTTCTAATATATCTTTGATAGCAGATAAAAAAGTTTCAACAAATTGGACCTCATTAGTAATATCTCGATAAAGTTGAAATGAAATTTTATTCTCTTTAATTATTGGATATGGAACTAAATATCCTCTAATATATTTCTCTCTTGGTTTAATTTCTGTCAAAAATTCGCCACCTTTATTACCTTTATATTTTTATAAAATCAAATTCATGACTTAATTTTTTATGAGATATCAGTTTAACTTTTCCCGTTTTTTCAAATAATTCATAAGAACCATCTGTAGGATTATACTTCCAAAGAAAATATTTATCATTCTGTATGTTAAAACAAAAACCAAAATTTTTTCTTATTAAGGTTTCAAGTTCAGTATTATTTCCTAATTTACTTTTTTTATAAAAAGCTTCTGATAAATCTTCATCGATAATTATTAAATAACAGTTCTCAGTAGGGATTTGACTAATTTTCTGAATTATATCTTCTAATTTGACTTTCATTTTCATTCTCATTTTATTATTAATGTGTTTAAATTGGATTTCTTAAAATATCATTAAAATCATTTATCTTTTCTCTAACATTGGATAAAAATTGTTCGATCTCAATTTTATCTTCAGTGAATCCTTTACTATTGTAAGAGTAGCGAATAGCATTTGTTAATTCCAATTTGATTTTACCAAAAACTAACAATTCACCGTCCTTGTTTTGTTTAGGAGAGTATTTATGCATTCCTAATAACATCGTTCCATCTTTATGAAGATTCATACCAATAAAAAGCAATGCTAAATCTTCAAAAGTAGCATTATTAAAATTAATCATAAATGTAAATTGACTTGGTACCCATTTGTCTTCTTTCATAAAATTAGCATTTATCACTCTTTTTGTATCTTTAAAGCGATCCTCTTCTATTTCTACTTTTATAACATCGTATTCTAATGCATTCGCATCAGAAAAAATAACTCGAGATGCTAAATTCGTATTTCCAAAGATATCACAAACCTTACAAAAATCTGTTGGTGTATCTCTTGATCTTTGTCTAAATCTTGTTATCTCTTCTTCCCTTGAGATTGGTATTTCTGGCCAATATCCAAATTCTTCAAGAAAATTTTTAATTTTTTGTTTTTGACCAGGATTATCTTGTTTAATAAAGCATGAATATATCTCTCCTTTTGAATCCTTTTTAAAAGCATGTTCTAAATTGAATCTAATCATCCCTTTTAATGTTGATCCTGGTATGTAAGGTTTCCCATCAAGAAATGTTGTTGATTTCATTGGATCGATAAGATTTTGTATTTCCTGAATTTTTAAATCGAAGGGCTTTGTAGAATTACAAATAGACTCCAGTTCTTCTTTTGATATCTGAAAAATTTCATCTCTTAGACTTCCTATAAATAAATAATTATTATCCACTACAGAAAGGATAGCATCAAGTTTATAGAAATGTTTATTATTATCAAATAATATCCTTGAATTTCTTTTAATTTTCCTTATTTTTAACATATAAATCCCATACGTTTCTAAATTTATTAATTATATTTTCACTAAATTCTTCAGCTGACTTATTTAGAAGAGATTCGATATCTAAATTAATATCAAAATCATTATTTGTTATTTTTTCTATTTGATATTCTTTTAAATTTAAGCTGTTAATTTCCTTGAGGTTAATACATTTTTTACCTTCTGATGTTAAGATTTCAATTGAGTCTATGATTATTTCTATGATTCCTAAACCCGCTCTCTTCTTTCCACCAATTAAAACTACTCCTTTATTAATTAAGAAAATCACATAAAAAATAAGACCAATTAAATAATTTGGAAGGTTTTTTACTTGAAATTGAAAATTAAACAGTGAGTTAGGATTTATATGTTCAAAAGTAAATAATGCTCCAGGCATTGTGGTACCACTTCTTCGATTTATTGCTATTCCCGGTGAAACATCAAAACTAATTGTAGAAGAACTTGAGGGAATACAATCAGATATAAATATATTACTAAAATATCCTGGACCTCCAAATATTTTGCATGCGAAACAATAATTTTCAACAGCCTTTTTTATAGCATCATATTTTTTCATTTTACTTGCTTCCAATATTAATTTAGCATTTTGAAAACAAGGACCTTTTCTTTTTAATAAACAAGCATACTCATTGACTGATTTTAAAATAGCTTCTACAGTCGAGCGAAAGACACCTTTTAAAGAAGATCCTGGAATGTATGGAAGATTAGTTCCATCTATAGTAACACGGATTAATGGACTATCTGTTTCTTCAAAAGTAGCTTCTACATCTCCGCTACCAATATGGATTCTACTAATGGTTTTAATATTCCCTGAAATTCTTATAGTTCTAGTAAATACATCATGATGTAGATAATTCAAAATGAAATTATCACCCCATAAGGTGTTCAAGTGAATATTCGTCAAATTTCAAATCCATTAAATGCTTTGGTCGCATTTCAATTATTTTTGCTTCCTTTATTTTAATTTGACCAAAACCCGTCGATCTTTTACCTCCAACTTGAATCCAGCCTTCTTGAAGTTCCTTTAAAATGAATTTGAGTGCACGAGTAATGATATTATCAATACTTAAGTCAATATTAATAATTTGAATCTCAAAATTGAAAACACCCCCAGGTTGTAAGGCTTCAATATCGTATAATTGACCAGATTGAGCTGCTCCCGTTATTCTATTTATTGCATTCCCTGGTTTTGTTTTAACACCTGGAAAAGCAAAATTCTCAGTATCTAAAATAGCATCAGATATAATAATATGGGATCCTACTTGACTATTGCCAAAAATACGGCATGCTAAGCAAATATTTTGGATTTCTCCAGTATTACAATCACTATCATTAATATAGGGATAGCAAATTTTTTCAAATGAAAATGTTTCATAGTCTTTATCTGATTTTAGGTATCTTTCAATTTCAGTTCTAATAATCCCTTTTAAACTTGTTCCAGGTATATAAGGAACTTGCTTATCTCCTATTTTTAATCTTATTAACGGATTATCTATAGAAAATTCAGTTTCAGCGCCTCCCGCTCCTACATGCAACTGAGTAATATTAGTTAATGTACCTCTAATTATAAATCTACAGATTAATTCATCAAAATTATCTGGTTTTTTGAATATATCTTTTTCAATTTTCTTTTTAACTTCTACCATATGAACACCCTCAAATATAAATTATCTTCCCCTTCTAGAGACGGATTTGCTAAAATCTCTTGTAATAGAGTCAAATGCATTATCCTGAGTTACATTCCAATTAACTCTTATTTGCTTACTATTTGCAACTTCGAAAAACCATTTCAATAAACCTAAATATTCTCTAAGATTTTTCTTTTTAATTTTCTGAAGGTCATCATCATTCTTAATTTGTGTTAATTTTTCATTTAATATTTTTTCTAAAGTTGTTTTAATCGCTTCAGCAGATTCATTTTTAATTAATCTTCTAGAATTTTGTCTCATTACAAATGCAATTAGCATCATTATTATATACTCCACTTTTAATCCCATATTTGTGTTTAAAATGCTAAGCAATTGATTTATTTGATTTTTATTCACACCATTTTTATTAGATTGAATAGCAGCATAACTTGCTTTATTAAAAATATCTTTATATTTCATTGATTTTCACCTTTTATAAAATATTATTTTTAATGTAATATAGATTTCTCAATTTTTTTAAATATTTAAAAATTTCATATTACTCAATTAGTTTTTAATCTTATATAAATGTTATGCAATAATTTATGAGATAATGATATATAGAAAAAATTCAAAATCACTTGAAGATAAGAGAAATGGCTTATTCAAAACATTTAAAAAATATGAAAATGAACTAGTATTTCGTAATTGACAGGATTTAAATATTTAAATAGGAAGGACTCACACTTATAGAGTAACTGCAATACATCCGTACTTGTGGTAGGTGATCTGCAAAAAACGCTGTAGTCCCATTCTGTGAGGAAAACACTACCTATTCTTTTTTAACTAGAAATAGGTTGAACTTTTTCTACCTACCTCAATTATGGTGGTTCTAACATAGAATTTGAACTTAGTAAAAAATAAAGGATTGATACATAATCATTAAACTTCTATACATTTGAAGAAATGGATAGTAAAGGTAATTAGAAATAGAATAAGTGGGATAACTGAGAATTTGTATGTTCCAATATTTAAATATACATTTGAAAATGAAAAATATTATTAAAAGAAAGATTATAAAAATAGGGAATTTGATTCAAAACAATTTTAAAAAAAGTTTAGAGTTAAAAATTTGTTTTTGAAATTTTTTAATTACTGATCACATATGTAGAATATTCTGTTGGGTTAGGAAACAATGAACTTATTTGAATCTCTTTTTAATCTAAATAAAAATCATATTTTATTGTGTGATAGTGTTGTATTCTAATGCCCTCTTATGATAGTTAACTGTTGCGTGAGCATGTATGCGAGACTTTCACTTCCTAATCTGATTTTAACTGATTCGAAGTCCCAATTATTTGCTTGTTTGCCCCTCCAAAGTCCAAACATTTTTACTGTATTATTATTTCCTCGAAAACTGATTGCTCCAAAATAAATACTTAAAAGATAGAGAAGATCGCATAACATATGCCAATTTCCAAAATATTCATTAGGCATTTCATCGAGAGGAGGTTTTTCTAAGTAAAAGCTATTAACACCAGGTTGACGCGCTTGCTCTGCAAATTGCTTATCTGAACTTAATAGCATTAAATTATAATGTTGTGGTAATATTTGTTTTCTATAATCTTCAATTATTTGATAATCGTGTTCTCTAGACTTATCTATTTCTACACCATCATTGATTAAACATTTTGATTGTGTTTGCAATTTATTAAATTCTACCAAACCAATATGTTTAGTTCGAGTAAAGAGTGAATCTCCATTCCAAAATTCGTCGAAAATTTCTCTATTTTCCCTATATCTATTTCTTAATTCATCTAATTGTTCATTTGGAATTTTATTCATAGAAACTAATTCAGTTCTCACTATTCTTGATAATACAAAGTAAAATCTCACAATATCCATGTTATATATATGTTTAAAAACAGAATAAATTCGATTTATGAAACAGTTGGTGTCCATTCCAATAAATGTGTGGCGTTGGCCTTTTAAAGGATTGGTAGATTTAATATTTTCTAATCCGTTTATGATTTTTGTCATATTACTGTACTTTAAAAAACCAGATGCTAGTAAAACTGAACTGAGAATCTTAAATTTTGGCACAATATCAGGAAAATCATATAATCCATCATTTTCTATGATTTTTCTATACTCGTTAATGCTTATTAGTTTATTAATTGTTATTTTTTTTTCAAGAGCAACATTGAAAATATTAGTTCTAATAAGAAAGGGATAAATATTAAATCGGGTATTACCTCGTAAATATAATATATTTAAAAGAATCGGAAGTTCTTCATTCTTTAAAATGAATTCATTAATCTTGTCTTTCACTATTATTTATCAACTCCTTGATATTGATCAATTTTTGTTTTGTAGCTGGAATTTGGATATAAGGTTGATTTTGATACTCCCTTCCCCATAAGTGAAGATAAAACAATTTGTTAACTTTATAAAGCATAGCTACATTCATCGCGATACTTGACATAAATTTTCGACCCGGTGTCATATCGATTGCGATAATATCGTTTTTATATTTTTCCATTACTTTCTTAAAAATATCAGTGAACTTATTCATATTATCTTCATCTGCATCTATTAATTCAATTATTGGTTCTTCAACCCCATATTCAGTTAAAATACGATTAATCCAATCTTTTACAATTTCGATGTTCTTTTCTACGATTTTATTACTAAATGCATTATTAAGCAATATTACTTTCTCTGGAATAAACTGTTTGTCTCCTTCACTACAACAAGCAGCCCAGAGAGGATTTATCACGGCAAATGCACTCCATCCTACTGTAGATATCCATACCCTCATAACAACCAATTTTAAATAAAAAAAATATATTAAATCTAAATAATATGGTATTATGATCAAATCATATTTAAAATTATTTCAAAATTTATTCTATAATCTCATTTTCATTAGGTCATGTTTTTTACAAAAACAAATTAGCACATCAGCTGTAAAAAATTTAAATAACTACAGTATCTACTACATTTTCAATAAGGCTATTGATATTTTTATTATCAGGAAGGTCGATAATACTTAAGAATTCTTTTTTATGAAAGAACCTAACTTGGAACTTTTTAGAAAGTCGAGATAAATCAATACGTTGATCATTATTAAAACGATATAACCGTAAAGCATTTCTATTTCTATTGTCTTTAATTATTGAAAGCCCTCCCTTGACATCTCCGAAGTATTTCTCTTTGAATTTATAGATAACTGAAGAAAGAGTCTTTAAAGCTTCACAATCCAGAAGTACATATATTTATAATTCAGATATTTATGAATTTAACTATTTTCAAAATTGTTTTCAAGAGATTGATTTCAATACTGAATAAAACTTACAACAGGTTGCAATATATCAGCAACAAAGGAACGCAAAAATGATAATCCGAAAGATGTTGTTTTAAATTCTTTGCATTCTATGAACAAATGCACACAACCAGGTGATACATGATAGGATTTATTTAAGTTTCAAAAATCATCAAAATTTCAAAATGGATTTAATATATTAAAATTTATATCCAAATTATTTTTCTACCACTAAAATAGCATCTTCTAAGACTATAATGGTTGCTTAAATTCAGGAGAGCGATTGATACAGGTTTAGTTCCCCCTGTAACTTCACAAATGATTTCAAATTCATAAATTTCCTTTTTAATAATCTTTTCCAATTCCGTATACACTTTATTATAATTTTCTCTTAAGACCGACTGATAATCAAACTCGTGAACAATAGTTTTCATTTCTGAGTATTTTCCTTTCTCAAATCGTCTAAATTCTTCATGATAATCTGGACTGGTGATCATAATATATTTTTTAGGGAGAATACTAATTTCTTCAAGAGCAGCCAAAATATCCGTGAAAAGCGTTGGAATTCCTAATCCACCTACAAGGCAAACTGGAACTGTTTTTTGGAACTCAATTCGTAATTTTTGGATATTTCTTTCATTTAATTTATAAAAGCCCCGTTTTTTTATTCTTTTCAATAAACCAGCTTTAACCAGTTCATCAAGATGATAATCAGGGCGTGAAGTACCATCGGGATCACTCACTAAATCTTTAATGAAACTAAATTCAAGAGCTTCATTACTATCAATGAACTCTCGAATAATACGTTCCCGATTGGGATTTTTTAATACTTCAAATTTATCAGTTGTCATTTAAGGTTACTTTAGAATGTAAAATTTTTCTTAAAAAAAAATTATAGTATATGTCTCAATATCTCATTATACTATGAAAAACTTAAATATTTTTTATATAGAAAATACAAAACAAAATTAATTTATGTATTTAAATCTCATAAACTAATGAGAGTATTTAAAATTTTTCATAAGATATTGAAAATTTAATCTTTATCGTTAAAACAATTAAACAGAATTCACATTAATTAAAAAGAATATAGTTAAATAGGTTGAAATCATAAAATAATACTAAATATAATTTTCTTTTACATACTTTTGAATTATTTTAATTTCATATAGATAAGTTTCAATTTTACCAAAAATATAAAATCTAACATCTGGAACTTTTCCACTTGGTCTGAAATAAAGTGTTGAATCTTTACTCTTTAATTGATAAATATCAATCACATTGTTATTATCTGATAATCCTTGAACTCTATAGTCATTTAATATCACTATCCCATTTTTTACATAAGTAATAACTTATATAAACTTATTTTGGGGAGTCCTTTTATTTTAAAACAGAAATTAATAAATTTTTCGCATTTATCTGTAGATAGAATTTGGAAATTGCGTATTAATCATAAACGATTTGTTTGAGTCCGAATTACACACTTTCTTTCTCGTATCAATCTATTTCTAGTTAAATAAGAACATGTTTAGTTTGTGGTTATGAGGGATTTGACAAATAGTTTCAATCTATTTCTAGTTAAAAAAGAACAAAATTTAGAAGAGAATTTAAACGATCTTATAGTAAGTTTCAATCTATTTCTAGTTGAAAAGATTGGTTTTTTAGTAATTATTTCCTTAGAAATTAAAAAAACAGGAATAAATGCACCCATTGAGGTTACTACTGCTTCTATCCTCATAAGAAAACCTTATTAAAGGATTGATGTAATCTCTTTTGGGTTTATAAGTTCAATAAGTATTTTCTCTGGATTTTTTTCCTTCGCTATTAATTTTTGTTTTAACTTATTAAGGTCTCTGTCAGATTCTATAATTTTTTCATCAGATATGGCAACATATTGATGAGCATATTCATTTCTTAATTTCTGATAATTTTCGTAAAGCCATTGCTTATTTTTCATAAGTTCTATTGTAGTTTTTGTTAATTCTTTTTCATCTATTCCAAACTCTGCTAACTTAACCATAATCAAGCTCTCGATTATATTTATTGAATTAGTTTAAGAATTATAGATAAAACTATGAAATTCTTCTCTTCATTAAATCCTAAGATCACAATAAAGTTTATAAATATTAATTTTTGCTTAATTAGGTAAAATCAGATTATAAATTTATCTTATAAAATCTGACAAAATTTCAAAAGTATGTAAAAGAAAACTATGCTTAAAATTAATGTTTCATATGAGATCCTTTTTTATGATTAATTCTTCAATTCTTTTAATGAATCTTGATTTTTTTAATTTTTTTATTACTAATGGTTCTTTATTCATTCTCATACCAAGTTTGCAAGTTTGAACAATGCCCCCAGAACTCGGTAATTGGACTGATTTTTCCTTGAACTCCTAAATGATTATTATAAATCTCTTATTTCTAACATATATTTTTGTCTGATTATTTTTTAATTTTACAGTAAGAAATTTATTTATTTTGAACTCATTTTTAAATAATTTATTATCCCGTAAAATTATCACCTCCAACTCATTATTATATCATACTGTTTTCATCCAAAGCCTTTCAGGCGTTTTATCATGCTGATATTCATATCGTCCACAATAAGGACAAGGATTGTACCAATCTGCCGATACTGGACTCCCTCCGCTATAATACTTTCTCTCAATGAAATCACAGTTTTCACAATAAAGTGTAAATTCATCATGATAGTCGACCCCACCGATATCGCGGCAATAACATTCGGCTAAATTTCCACATTGAGGGCAGAATGGTTGTTTCAGATATGTTGTATTTATTTTACAATTATTATTTTTAAGAGATACAAGCCAATATTTCTGATGTTGAGTAAGAATATTTAATTTATTCCAATTAAAATTAATATCTTTAAGAGATGTTAGGTTAACGATACTGTCGGGAAGGATTTTTAGATTATTATTACCTAAATATAAGATCTCCAATGATTTCAAATTACCAATAGATTCAGGAAGACTTTTCAACTTATTATGCCATAAAATAAGCTCTTTAAGCATTGTTAAATTGCCTATCGATGACGGTAGATTATGCAAATTATTTTCTGAAAGGTTTAACTTTTGTAAAGATTTTAAGCTACCTATTGATTCGGGAATTGATTGTAATCGATTATTACGTAAATCTAGAATCTGAAGTGATTCAAGACCATTTAATTCTTCAGGAAGAGAATCTAACCAATTAAATGATAAATTTAAAGATTTGAGAAATTTTAATTGACCTATTGAACTTGAAAGGATTTTTAAATTATTATTATAATTTAAGGTAAGTTTTTGAAGTGATGAAAGACTATTGATTGATTTTGTAAGTGATTCTAACTTGTAAGAATTATTAATATTTAATTCAATAACCTCTTTATCCTTAATTTTAAAGGTAAAATTGCCATGTTGTCCAAAAATTGTATCACATAACATTTTATCTAACTCCCATAAGAGTTTAGCCTGTTCAATTTTTACACCTTTCAAAACTCCCTTCTTAATTATTTGTAAGGTAGTTTTATCTCCTATCCTATGTAATTTGTTATACAAAAGAAAAATAAATTCCGTTTTTACATTGTTAAAATCAAAATTTAATAATAATGTATTAATTTCTTCCACGTTAAAATAAGATAAATACTCTTCTTTTAGTAAAAATTCCATAACAGGAAAAAATCCGCTTGAAAACCTGTCAGCAATTTCATCCTTAAACACTTTTCTAGCAATAGGTTCTCCTGCTTTTGTCAATTCTTTTAATAAAGGAAATGCGATATTACTATGAAGTAGGCGTGTATTATAATCATTTTCTACCCACGCATGCAAATTCGAACAAAGTCCCCAAAATTCTTCATGGGGTGTTATTACATTTAATATAGATTCTGTAGAATCCTTTATTACATGTGCAATCTCATCAATGGAATTAAAATGATCATAATCATTTACACTACTGCCTGAAATATGTAATGGTAGTTTTTTACAGTGATTAAATCGAGTATTATTAATAAAAATTACAGTTTTATTATTTATCAATCTGAGAGAAATATGTTTATTTACCCTATATATAAAATCATTATCTACATGATTTTTGTTATTATAAATGATTTCAGATACATGAATAATTCTCTTATCAATGGTTTTGTATACATTAATTATTAAATCTTTATCATTATTAATTTTCTTTTTAATTGTGCCAATTTTAGACGCAGTACTTTCAATTAATGTTGAAATGTTGGTTTTAACTAAATCGAATTCACTTAATTTAATATTAAATCGCTCTGCGATAGGATGCAATTTACTATATAACACATCTTCATCAATAGGTCCCCTATACCATTGTGTACTCTCCTTTTCATAACCACACCATTCATATTGACTATCTACATACACCCATTCCATTATATTACCCCAATAACCAGCATGAAATTCAATTCTATTAATATTTCTAAGTTTGATTATTTCTTCATTTTTTGTTCCACCTTTATTTCTGTTCATTTTATTAGCACTAATCGATTTCTTGATTTCATTCAGTTATTCTATTCTAATAATATTTTTATTTTAATATAAATATATCTCATAAATCTCATGTGAAAGTGAATATAATTAAATAATAATTTTCACAAAACAATAATATCACTTCAACTATTTTAGGTAGCAGTATGATTAATATAAATGATTTTTAAAGATATTTTTATTTTCTTGCCGTTTTGAGATATTTTTACTAAGTATATATGATATAATCTCTTTGAAGCATTTTTGCATAAGATATGTTCTCGTATTAATATCCGAAAGAAATTAGAAGAATAAAAACCTAGAATTTTAGATCTTAGATTTATTGTAATAGTAACTCTATAAAGATTTAACATATAATAATACATAATTTTTCCCATCCCACAATCACATGCGAACATTTAAATAATCAATTTACACTATTTATATTCCTATTAATTTTAATAAAATCTAGAGATGTGAGGGAATGACTTGTTTTCACATACTTGTATTGAACCATATCAAATCAATTCGTTTATGTATTGTAAACGGAAATGGTACTATCAAAATCGGCTAAAATTTTCCATTGACAATAACAATTTGGAAATCGGGAAATATATCCATGAAACCCATTGGCTTCATAAGTATAAGCATAAAGAAATCTATCTTATCTCTTATAAATGGAAGCTAAAAGGAATTTATGAATATTTGATTGAAGAAAATAATACCCAGATACCTATTGAACTTAAAAAGGGCAAATCTAATAAAAACAAACTATATAGAAATGATTTAATGCAGTTGATGTGTTAAATCCTTTTATTAGAAGAAAATTTCGATGTGAAGTATCCGTATGGGTACATTTTTTATAAAGAGCCAAAACAGAAATTAAAAGTGCTAAATGATCGAAAAACAAGAAGTGAGTTGTACTTATTATTCAAGGCAATAAGAGCCTTCATGCGAATGAAAGATTGTTAAGATTCTAATTACCCTTTCCGTTTCAATTAATTCATAGACAATCTTGTATTTATTATAAATAAAATGACGAATATTTGGGTCATCTAAATCCGGTAGTTTAGCATACATTCTTGGGAAGTGTTTAATATCTTCTAAAGTATCATGGAATCCTCTTAAAAAAGCTTGAACTTGTTGTTGTGAGATATTTTGTGAGATATATAATAGAATTTGATCCATATTATCTTCTGCGCTTTTAGACAATTCTATTGTCCATTCTCTATCAACCATTTTTTCGCCATTTTTTTCTTAAATTCATCTAGACTAATAATATTTCCTTTTCTACTGTCTTCCAAACCTTTAAGAATTTCTTTTTTTGCGAAAAGCTGGTACATTGCCTCATCCATATCCTCTGTATTGGTATTTTCTGGAAGTTCTTTTATCAGAGTTAAAATTTTCTCAATCATGCTTCTACTCATAATTCACCATCATTAATATAATAATTCTCAATATTATAAACTCTTATCTTTCTCTTAAATTTTTACTTTGTTATAAATTTAACTGTACTCCTTATTCAAGGCAATAAGAGGCTTCATGCGCAGTAAAAAATTGCCAAATCGAAAAGATAATAAAAAATCCTGTTGGAATTGCTCTTATCATGACTATTGTTGGAGTGAGTAGGAAGGCGGTGAAATTATAAACAAAAACATTTAAATATAATTGATTCACAATTATAAATTAACTGCAATACACCCGTACACGTGGTAGGTGACCTGCAAAAAGCGCTGTAATCCCATTCTGTGAGGAAAAAACTACCCGTTCTTTTTTAACTAGAAATAGATTGAAACTCGAGTCCCTCGCCAATACCCAGCTCTACAATGTGCTCTTTTTTAACTAGAAATAGATTGAAACTTTCATTCGATTTTCCTTCCCTTTTTTTTAATTTTGTTCTTTTTTAACTAGAAATAGATTGAAACTCTGCTTTATTATAAGCTCTTTTGTCTTCATATGACGGTCTTTTTTAACTAAAAATAGATTAAAACTCCAAGTAGCATAGCCGTTTTCTTGTTGACGTAGGGTTCTTCTCTAACTAGAAATTGAATGAAACTTATGAAAGCAAATTTTCTTTTAAGCTACAATTATCTTTATTAATCTGAATTACTTGAATTTGGAAAAAAATAGATTTACAAATTTTAAATACTATTAAGATTAAACAAAAAAAGAAATCATTGAAAAATTGATATATCTTAATTTAAAATGATTAAAAATTTTATTTAAAAACATCTCATCTGTTTGAGAAATTTGTTTATTTCAATAATTTGTACAATCATTTCATGAAGATTTTTAATAGAATGAACAACAATAATCTGTGTGATATTGCGTTGAGGAAATATATGATTTTATGAAGTATGATAATCTCATTGCAAATATAAATTCCCAATTTGACAAGATGGTGAATTAGATTCCCCCTTTAACACAATAAGATTTAAATATTAAAAAGATCAATATTTACTTAGATGATAAGTCCATTTTAATAAAAAAATCAAAATCTATTAGAGTAGAATTGATCATTTTTTAAAATTAAGAAATATCAACTTCAAAATCAATTTTTAAATTTTTTTTTAAAATGGATATGAGAATTTAATAAAAAGGAGGCGAAAAGAATAAAAATATCGTTAAAAAGGAAAGTGAATATTGTATTTATGGGAAATTCTTATTGGGACGATTCTAATGAGAATAATTATCCTGATTGTGGAGATGAATATGAATTTCACAATGATAATTATAAAACTCGATTAAATGATAAAATCAGAGAATTCTTTCCTAATTCAGAGTCCCATATCTTAAATTTTGGAAATTTGGAAATAGAACCTGATGATAAAATTTTACAGGATTTTAAGAAAAAAATTTTTAAAATGCATCATGCATACGAAGAAGTTTTGTTTAATATAAATCCAAGTAATTTAATTATTAAGTCCTTTATTATTGAACTTGCTCAGGAGGTTGCCGGTCGTGTATATTTAATTACAGATACAGATGAATTAGTATTTCTTCCTATAGAAAATTATGAAATCTTAAACTCAAATAAAGAAATCTTAAAGGTCGACAATGAATATGAAGAAATGATGCTTGATCTTCTAACTTTTGGAGAATTAAAAGAAAACGAAGAATTTTGTTATGGGATTAATGAGAGCATAGTAACAAATACATTTTTTTGTACGAAAGAAATATTCGATGATAAAATTCTCATTAAACGGCCATCTTTTAAAGAATTAAAATTTGACGTAATAAAATTAATTAAAATAAATGGACTTAAGATTTCGGCAAACGAGAAAATTGATAAAAATGATGTGTTCTTAAAGAAAGTGTTTGAAGGAATTAGTTATTTTGGGGGGAGAATTATAAGACTTATTATGAATAACGAGAAAGGTGTAAATTTCTTTCTTGGTGTAATCGTTGCCGGAGAAGTTTTAAAAGATGTTGACGATAAAATCAAACTTGAAATGGAATTCTTAAATAGATTATTAAAATCTGTCTTTCCCTATATAGATATCACTGAAGTGAATGAAAAAGAGTTAAATGATATTTTAGAATTCATAAGAACCAAGGAATTTTTTGGAACTATAGTAGGACATTCAACGATTCCCGCTACAAATCGAGTGTTAAGAGATTTAGAGAATGCAATTATGACAGAAAAATGGGGTGTAATGACCATTAGTGAAAGTTTAAGTGAATTAAGTGTTGAATCTATTATAGATGATTTAAATTTTGAGATTAATTCGTTAATTCCAAAAGAGAGACACGCAGATCCTGATGGGGGATTATTAAGGATTTATATTGAAAGTAAATTGAAGGAAGCTAAGGTTTCGAATAACTATTTAATAGAATTAAAGAAGGTTTTTGAATATTTTCAGGAGAATAAAAATTATGGATTATGGAATACATGTAATTACATTTTCACAGATAAAGAATTGATTTATAATACAATTTATTCAATTTTTAAATCTAATTATAAAATAAGTAAACCCTTCTGGTTTCCGATTAAGATCGTTAAATTAAATAAACTTTTAAGTCAATTTCCTAAAGCATTTCAATTAATAACAGTTGAACGATTAGGATATAATATATCTAAAGAGTTTAAATTATTAAACACGATATATTCTTCACATAAATTAGGAGACTTTATTCATTTTCCAACCAAGCCTTTAAATAACTTCGCAATTTCATCTGTTCCGAGATTTGAAACAGAATTACCGGAAACTATTACTGATTCAATGTACAAACCACTTAGTATTGGTAAAATCAAAAATAATGTTATTAAGAATAAAAGCTTTTATATAGATTCTGATTCCTTAATGCGTCATTGTTTAGTAATGGGCTCAACAGGTTCGGGAAAAACCAATACTATTATGAACATTTTATTTAATTTAAGAAAAAAGGATATTAATATTCCTTTCTTGATCATTGAACCAATTAAAAAAGAGTTTAGACATTTATTGAATGATTTTGATGATCTTTTAATTTACACAGCTGGTTCAAAAATTAATCCACTAAAAATTAATTTATTTGAAGTTCCATCATTTTTAACATACGCTCAATGGGTTAATGAGTTACTTGATATTATATGTGCTTCCTTTTATATATGGGAACCCTTTCGAGGATTAATATTGAATTGCTTAAATGATATATATCAGATTAATGGATGGTCTGAAGAAACAAGAGGAAGGACTCCCACAATGGAAGAGTTCGTCAAATTTTCAAAGTTAAAAATTGAGTGTACGAGTTATAATTTACATACACGGGCTAATCATATGGGTGCATTTGAGAATAGATTTGAATCAATGATTAAAGGAGCACGGGGTATAACTTTTAATAGCATTGAATCAAGACCAAGTATAGAGGAGTTTCTAAATAAACCGGTTGTGATTGAACTTGATGGATTAAGAAATGACAATGAGCGAGCTTTTGTTTTTAACTTTTTAATGAGAAAATTATACTTATATCAGCAAAAAAAAGGGGATTCAGAGCATTTACGTCATTTAACAGTCATTGAAGAAGCACATCGATTACTCTCTTCTAATTTTCAAGGATTTGATTCACAGACAAGAACAATCTCAATGAAAGCTCAAGAAAATTTTAGCGATATATTAGCCGAAATTCGAACTTACGGCGAAGGGATAATCATCTCAGAACAAAAACCTCATCAGTTAAACGACGTTGCGATAACTAATACAAATATTAAGATTTGTCATAAACTTCCTTCAAGAAATCAAATTCACAATTTTAAAGATTCCTTAGGGTTATTAACCGAACATTTACCATTTATCACACAACTTAAACCAGGAGAAT
Organism: Promethearchaeia archaeon; assembly: GCA_036478875.1. Taxonomy (GTDB): domain Archaea; phylum Asgardarchaeota; class Lokiarchaeia; order Sigyniarchaeales; family SOKP01; genus Loki-b32. The sequence goes on from JAZGEW010000118.1 coordinate 24,658, forward strand.
GTATTGTAGCATCTGAAAGAATTGGCACACCATTTCTTGTTCAAGTAGATCTTGTTAAACATAAAAAATGGGGGATAGAGAACATGATTACAGATGAGTTAATAAAGGAAAAAGTCAGTTTTAAAAAAAAAATAGATCAATTGCATTATTGTATCGGTTATGACAAACACTCAAAAGAAAAATATTTAATTATAAAGGAATTGATTTTTGAGGATAAAAATATTGAAAGAATTATCAAATATCCTAAAAAGAAAATTTGTTATAATTTTTCGAATTTTCGTTTAAAATTTTGGGAGAGAATAAAAGATTTTTACTCCACCTACGATTTCTGCCCTGAGTGCCTTGAAATAATTCCAAAATCAAGCCGAAATAAATGTTCAACTTGCAATAATAATTTACAAAAAATTGAAACTTTAAAATTGCCACAATTTAACATGTACTTACAATCAGATATCATTTTGAGAAATTTAAAAATAGATGAGTTATATGAAAAGTATAAAAAATTAGTTCCTGCCGAATATTCTCGTGATTATCAAACACATCATGGGGAGTTAAAACAAGAATTTGATAATTCTTTTGGTTATTTAGAAATTAAAAATAATTATAAAGATTCAATGGAGTTGAGCTTATTCTAATGTCCGTACATAATTATAATAAAACGACTATGAATTATGAAGGATGTGAATTATTTACTCCTGAAGTCCAATTCTTATACACATTGGAACTGATTATTGGAGAAAAAATCCCATCTTTGAATAGAGAAGATTTTGAAAAAGTTGGATTTGGTTTTATTGTTAAAAACAAACATATAGTATGTTTAGGACTTAGAAATAAAAATATTTTAACCCTCCCTAAGTCTATTGCTTACTTGCGGAATCTCGAGATACTCGATCTAACTGGCAATCCTTTAAGAGATATACCTGAAATAATAAGAGATATAAAAAATCTTAAAGTAATTAATTTGAATAACAATCAAATCCAAATATTAGAACATAAACCTGAAAATGATAATTTTAGAGAAGATATTAAAACTTCAACTAAAAGCAAGAAAGAAATCTCAAAAAATTCTAAATTATCAAAAATCATTTGGATATTTGATTCTTCTAATGATAATCATAAAAATGAAAAAACTATAGCTCTAAGAACTAAATTGAACGAAATAATAGAAAAAAGGAAGAAAGAACATGAAAGCCAAGATTCTATATACTCATGTGAAAAATGTAAAAGTCAAAATTTCAAATCCAAAAAGATAAATTTGGAAATTGTTAGAAAAAGTCCTCGGAAACTTGTATTTATTATAAATTCAATTGATATAGAATGTGATTCGTGTTTTGAAATTAAAGAATTAAATGACCCTAAACCATCATTTCTTAACCTTTTATCAAATTTTTTAGAATGTCTTAAATCAGAATTGAAGTATCACTTAAAACAACATTATTATTGCGCAAAATGTAATGATTATCACAAAAATTTAGAAAGATGTCCTAAACATGATAATCGATTGATTATTCCAAGATTAGTTTTTATTCGAGGGATAAACCAACAATATGCTTCCAGCGGATTATTAGGGAAAAACAATTATATTTATTGATATCATTAACTCTAAGATCTAGCATACAAAAATGCTTTAAAGAGATTAAAGCATATATGAATAGTAATAAAATTCCGAAACGGCAAACTATTGAAAATAATTGTAGGAATTGTTCTTATCATGAGTATTGTAGGTATGAATGATGTGGGGGTGAAATCACGGATAAGAACATTTAAATAGGAAGAACTCATATTTTTAGAGTAACTGCAATACACCCGTACATGTGGTAGGTGATCTGCAAAAAGCGCTGTAGTCCCATTCTATGAGGAAAACACTACCTGTTCTTTTTTAACTAGAAATAGATTGAAACTTTTTTGGGTGATCATCAGGCAGATCTGCGATCTGGTTCTTTTTTAACTAGGAATAGATTGAAACTGGTAAACTTGCTTCATTCTCTCCAATACGTGAGGTTTTTTTTTTAACTAGAAATAGATTGAAACATAAAGGTCTTTTAGATCTCACAACAACAATTTGAGTTCTTTTTTAACTAGAAATAAATTGAAACCAAACTACGTTTCTGCAAAGTAACTTTGGAGCAATCGTTCTCTTTTAACTAGAAATAGATTGAAACGCTTGAATCGGGTATTGTGTATCCGTTCTGTCTGTAATTAACTAGAAATAGATTGAAATGTAATTTGTTGATCTAAATTCAATATAAGATTATTAATTCTTTTTTAACTAGAAATAGATTGAAACTTTATTTTTTGAAGAGATAACCATCTAATATTTCATGTTCTTTTTTAACTAGAAATAGATTGAAACGGTATTCTCCAGCTTTCTTGAATTCATGTAACTCACGTTCTTATTGAACTAGAAATTGATTAAAAATTGGCATAGAACGATCATAGGCATGAAACCCTGGATTTTTAAAGTGAACTTGAACTACATTGAAACACAAGAGATTACGCTACCTTGACACATTTATTGAATATAATTGGTAAAAAAGAAAGGAAAGAAAGGTTTAAATACCAGCAAATCAAATTCTAAATGAGCATAAACTCAAATGTGATCATCAGAGGTGATGGGAAAAACCAAATAAAAAACTTTCGTATGAGAAGACCAGTACTTTGTTAGTTAAAACTAGAAATAGATTGAAACAGTTTATACAATCTTATGTTGTAATTTCTGCAATATGTTCTTTTTTAACTAGAAATAGATTGAAACATTGAGCGGAGAGTAACTAATGATGAATTTGGTTCTTTATTAACTAGAAATAGATTGAAACGTGCCCTGAAGTCTGTTGTATTCCTTGGCTACTTTTATTCTTTTTTAACTAGAAATAGATTGAAACTTCATGTATCATCTTATAATCATTGGACGTGTTATGCTTTTTTTTAACTAGAAATAGATTGAAACAAGAAAGAAAGCGAGTAATTCGATATTAATAAAATCGTTTATGGTTAAAATATAATTTTCAAATTCTATCCATAGAAAAGAGCGAAAATTTATTAGAAGCATTTTTAAAAGAACAATAATAACAACAACGCATAACGTTTGTTCGAATGAAATTGCTACGAATTTGTATCTAACAAAATTTGCATACGTGTGGTTCACAATTATATACTTATCACGGTTTCCAAGTATTCTATGTTTAGTATTTTAACGTGAAATTAACTTAGAATGCATCTTTTTAAAGCATTCAATCTTAAAGATTTAATTGGAATAAATAATTTTGACTATTTAATATAAATTCTTTCAAATTACAAAAACTATTGAAATTGATAAAAAATGTTTCAAGAGAAAATTATTGATGATCAAATTCTCGAAAAGATGACGTTGGAAAATGTCTTCAAAATCTTTAATGATAACATTTTTCCAATGTTAAATGAAGAAGAAAAAGAGTATTGTCGTAATCTTCAAGAGTTCTGCTTAGATTTACACCCTAAAATCGATAAATCGAAGGATGCTCATGAGTTACTTCCACAACTTGGAAAACATGGTTATATTCAACGAATAAATCCATGGAGAGATTTTAAACCCATTGGAATGAAAAAAGAAATATTGTTAGGCACTCATCTTTCAATTCTTGATCCACAATTAGAATTAGTTCGCCTAGCAAGTGGGATATTATGTGGGAATCCTACTTTTCACTATTATGAGCATGGAGGAGAATCTAATATACCTCAAAGAGTACAAGATGAGCTTTTATCTGGACAAAAAGTTGGTTGCATCGGGATTACTGAACCAGAAAGAGGTTCGGATGCGGTAAATTTGACAACAAAATGTACAAAAACTGATGATGGTGTTATTTTTAATGGAGAAAAAGTTTATACAACTAATGGGGCAGTCGCTGATTATTTTGCTTGTTATGGGGTTTATGATACAGAACGACCAAGGGAAACTATGATTCAAGCTATTATTGCTCGTGAGTTCGGCGTAAGAACTGAAAGATTAAAGATTAATTCTGTCCCACGGGTTCAAATAGCACATACAATTTTAGACAATGTTAAAGTTCCTAAAGAATATGTTCTTGCAGATAATGGCTTAGGGTATAAAAGACTTTTTGAAGGCTTAGTTCCTGAAAGACTTTCAATAATGGGAAGTGGTGTTGGTATCTGCTATGCTGGATTGATATATGGAATTATTTACACTAACTTAAGGAAGCAATTTGGTAAACCTGTCATTCGATATCAAGGTGTTGGTTATGGATTAGCGGATTTACTTACAAAATGTACTGCTGCTTCTTCTCTTGCTTTACAGGCAGCAACAATTTACGATAATAAAATTCTATTTGCTGATAAACCTTCAAAAGAAGCTGAAAAATGGGTTGCCTCAGTCTCTTCACAAGGTAAATATTATTTAGCTAAACTTACACACGAAATTTGTTATGAAGTCCAACAACATATGGGTGGTGTTTCCGTTACAAATATGCCTGTTGAAGTGGCTATTTAGACGAAAGATAACACCCCCGTTGATGAGTTAATGGATGTAAGTAAAATT
>JAZGEW010000119.1:0-3810 GCA_036478875.1 Promethearchaeia archaeon
AATTCAGACTAATAAAAAAGGACAATTTTCTCCTATAGGGAATAATGGTTGGTATCCAAAAAATGGAGAAAAAGCAAGATTTGATCAACAACCAATCGAAGCCCAAAGTGTTCTTGAAGCATGTGTTGAGGCTTATAAAAGCACTCAAGATAAAAAATGGATTGTAAATGCACGTCGTTGTTTAGAATGGTATTTAGGACGCAATGATATGAATCTTTCTCTTTACGATTATAAAACTGGAGGATGTTATGATAGTATAACCCCCACTGGAATAAACAGAAATCAAGGGGCAGAATCTACTTTAGCTTGCCTACTTTCTTTTTTAAATATGTATTCATTGGATAATATAACAGAAATAGATTTAGGCTTAAAAATAATAGAAAATGAATAATATGCCAAATAAAGAACTTTTTGTTCGGTATCCTAAAAATCCGATTATTACAGCCGAGAATTTACCCTATTCGGCAAATTCAGTGTTTAATGCTGGTGCTGTAAAAATTAAAGATAAATATAATCTATTAATGAGAATTGAGGATAGAAGGGGAATTTCTCATCTAACCTTAGCCCATAGCAAGGATGGGATAAGTGATTGGCAAATTGATCCTCAACCTACATTGATACCAAAACCTGACCATTATCCTGAAGAAATATGGGGTATTGAAGATCCTAGAATCACATTTTTAGAAGAAGAAAAAAGTTGGGCAATTACATATACAGCTTATTCTGGAGCAGGACCTTTAGTATCTTTAATTCTTACTAAAGATTTTAAAAAATTTAATCGTTTAGGGCCAATTATGCCACCTGAGAATAAGGATGCTGCTTTATTTCCAGTGAAATTTAATGGGCGATGGGGGATGATACATCGACCAGTATGTAATAGACCAGGTGTTGGTGCTCATATTTGGCTCTCATTTTCTCCAGATCTTAAACATTGGGGAGAGCACCAAATTCTTATTCACTCCAGATCAGGGAGTTGGTGGGATGCAAATAAAATTGGTTTATGTCCGCCCCCATTGAAGACTAAAGATGGATGGTTACTCCTTTATCACGGTGTTAAAAAAACTGTAAGTGGTGATATATATAGACTTGGTTTGGCTCTCTTGGATTTAAAAGATCCACGGATTGTCTTAGCTAGATCTAATGAATGGGTATTTAGCCCAAAAGAAAAATATGAAATTTTTGGTGATGTTGATAAGGTTGTTTTCCCTTGTGGCTGGATACAAGAAAATGAAAAGATTTTACTTTATTATGGAAGTGCTGATAGTTGTATTTCATTAGCTACAGCTAATATTTCTGAACTACTGGAATGGTTAAAAGAACATAATAGTCAAATAAAGGGATAAAAATGCATGTAGCAATGCTCTCTCCAATTGCCTGGCGAACACCTCCTCGAGATTATGGCCCTTGGGAATATTTCGTATCTTTATTAACTGAAGGACTTGTTGAAGAAGGTGTTGAGGTTTCTTTATTTGCTACAAAAGATTCTCAAACTAGAGGAAATCTTATTGGAGTATGTCCTAAGGGTTATGAAGAAGATAAAGAATTAATCCCAAAAGTATGGGAATGTATGCATATTTCTAAATTATTTGAAATAGGAGATAATTTTGATATTATTCATAATAGTTTTGATTTTCTTCCATTAACTTATATGAAAATGACAAAGACCCCTATAATAACTACTATTCATGGATTCTCCTCTACAAAAATATTACCTGTATATAAAAAATATAATAAGAAGTGTTATTATGTATCAATAAGTGATTCAGATCGGAGCCCTGAACTTGATTATATTGGAACAGTTCATCATGGTATTGATCTAAATCAATTTACTTACAGGGCTGAAAGAGGTAATTATTTATTATTTTTTGGACGGATTCATCATGATAAAGGAGCTAAAGAAGCCATTGAAATATCACTTAGATTTGGAATGAAATTAATAATGGCAGGAATTATTCAAGATAAAAATTATTTTAATCAAGAAATTAAACCATATTTAGATAATGATAAAGTCCAATATATTGGAAGTGTTGGTCCTGAACGGAGAAATAATATATTGGGAGAAGCTTATGCTTTAATCCATCCTATTAATTTTAATGAACCATTTGGATTGTCTGTTGTTGAGGCAATGGCCTGTGGTACACCAGTGGTTGCTTTTAATAAAGGAAGTATGCCTGAAGTAATATCGGAGGGCAAATCCGGATTTTTAGTTAATTCAATTAAAGAAGCTGTTAAAGCTTTAAAAAAAGTAAAAACTATAGATAGATTAGATTGTCGTAAATGGGTTGAAGAAAAATTTAATGTCAAAAGAATGGTAAAAGATTATATTCATTTATATGAAAAAATCCTATCTAAATAATTATTTACTTAAAATAATGATCTTGTTAGACTAAAAACAAATTTGAGAATAGGAAAGATCTTCATTATTAACTATATTTAATATTTAATAAATTAAAAAGCCTTTCTGTGGATTTCCCATCGTTATATTTATTAAATCTATCCCTCATCTTTTTTCTTATTTCTTTATATTCAATATCAATTTTTTTAATATTTTTGATTGCATTTATTAAATCATTTCCACTAAAAAGTAACGGTCCTGGAGCAATTTTTTCTATATCATAGTATATCCCTTTAACCTTTTTAAAAACTTCGAGATCATAAGTAAACATTAGAATTGGTTTCATTGTTATTAAATAATCAAATACTACACTAGAATAATCTGATATTAGCACATCTGAAATAATAAGTAACTCTTGAATATCTGTCGTTTTATCAGCTAATTTTATATTTTCATATTCGTTAAAATGGATCGTATTTATAAAAATGTGCCCTTTAAATAGAAGGAGAGATTTTGTCTTAACAAGTACATCATTTAATTTAATTAATTCCGATTTTGAGATTGGAAATTTTAATATGAGCTCTTTTCTATGAGTGGGGGCATATAAATATATTTTTTTTATATTATTTGGAATTTTATAGAAATATTTTATCCTTTTAATGCAATTTTCATCTTTTTTAAAGAGTAAGTCGTTTCTAGGGTATCCAACATCAAGAAATTTTCTTTTAGGCATTTTAAACGCTTTCTTTAAAATTTTATGTTCATGAGCTTCGCCTGTAGGAGTTAGTAGATGATGAACATATTCATTAAATTGTAGTTTTAATCGAAAAATTTTTCCCCATATCCTCCATAAAGGTTCTTCTAAATGACTATTTACTTTTTTAAAAGGAGTACCATGCCAAGTTAAAATAATAGTAGTTTTTGGAGAAAATTCTATAGGTAAAATATCATCATATCCGTGAGAGATAAAAATAAATTTTGCTTTTCTCAGAAGTCTTATTGTTTTCAAATCATATTTAAAAACAACATTTATTCTCTTTTTTTTTAGTTCTCTCATTAAATCATATGAATTTGTAATCCACACTAATTTATAATCAGAATGTCGATTTAAATACTCAAATAAATATTTTGTATTATCTATATACATATTCCCCCCATATGCTCCCATAACAATTAGATTTTCATTTATTCTATTGGAAACAAATTTTGAAATGAGTTTTACTCCAAAAGGAAAAAGAATTTCTCTAATGAACCTAAATCTATTATTTTTAGATTTTAGAAGAAAATTGAATAGAAAATCTAATTTCATATAAAACAATAATTGTTATCATTTTTAAAATCTTATTTTAAAATTTCTGATAAATGAAGAAGCCGTTAAAGCATTAAAAACTATAAAAAGTATCAATAGATTTGATTGTCGTAAATGGGTTGAAGAAAAATTCAATGTCAAAAGAATGGTAAAAGATTATATTCAT
>JAZGEW010000120.1:0-27774 GCA_036478875.1 Promethearchaeia archaeon
GCTGAATCTCATCCAGTCCCGATAGTTTACAGCCATAAAGGTCACGCGATATTATGTTTCATAGATCGAAACTTCCAGCGCAGAGGTATTGAGTTAGTTAATATTACAGGCTAAAAAAATAACTTGTTCTACCTTATTGAGAAATTATTTTTAAATCCTCAATAATGAATTTTAAAAGTATAATTAAAATAATATACATATGGAAGAAAATCAGAATTCCGATGATCAACCGTTTTTTGAAGAGGTTGTAAAGAAAACAAAAACGGGAATTACATTTCCAAAAGATCTAAGGGAATCACTATTTGGGGAAGATACTGATGTTTATTTCAGAATGATCGTTCCTAAAGAAAAAGATAAAATAATTCTGGAGCTTTTATCTGATGAACAAGTAAAAGAACTCTCTGAGAAATTAAAAGCAAAGAAACCCAAAGTAACACGTGCTCCACAAGGTCCAGGAGAAAAAAAAATAATAACTGGTAAAAAGGCTACAGGTCCAAGCCCAGCATGGGGAGAATACTTCGTTTATGAATTTGAAGCAAAAGATAAAATCATTCCTATTTTAGAATCTGCTTTTTATAAATTTGCTGAGACCCCCTTAAATTTAGAGGATGCTATGGGACGTGTTAAATACGCCTTAGTGTCTTTTCTTACTTCTACGAAAACGGAAAATGCTAAATTATATTTTGCTATTGAAAAATTCTTAATTGATATTATTGATAAGTTTGATCAACCAAACCTTCTCGATTGGATCTTTGAGAAGATTGTGCCAAATGTTGAAAGTAAATTTCTTTATGAACAAGCTTTATTAGCACTTGTAGAGGCCACTTTGAAATTTAAGAGATGGGAAAAAGCAGAAATCTATATCTTCTATGTATTGAAAAACATTGATAGTTATTCAAAATCTGAAATGTATAACATTATGAATAGTTTTAAACAACTTGTTAAAAAAGTTAAATATGTTGAAAGATCAGATAAAATCGATATTTTACTTAAAGAAAAGCTCATCGAGTATGGCAAAGGTTCAGAGGATATAGATTACAAAATCCAGATAATCGAATTCTTAGAGGATCTCAAATATATTGAGCTAGCTTATGACCTAGCTAAGAAAGTTCAAATTGATTTACCTCCTGAAAGTATGAAAATTGAGGAAATAAGAAAAATAGTCAGAAGATTACATGCTACTCCTATTGAGAGTAAACCCGAATCAAGTATAGAATTCGAAGAAGACAAAGGAAACGATTAATCGTCCGTATTTTCTTCCTCTTTTTGAGCATCTTTTTTTAGTTCTTCTTCAACTCTCTTCATTTCTTCGTCCATGATTTTTTGTTCTTTTTGTTCGAGAGATTTTTGCTTTAGTTCTAATTCGACTTGAGATAACTCCTTTTCTTTTTCTATTAGCTCTTCTTTTATTTTTAACGCCTTTTCTCTTTCTAAAATTTCCTTTTCTTCCAATTCTTTCTCTTTTTCTTTAATTTCTAATTTCTTTTTTTTGATTTCTAGGTCCTTCTTTTTTAATTCAATCTCTTTATCAATAATTTCCTCTTCTTTTTTCTTGAGCTTTTTGGGAATTTTTTTTTTGGTTTCAACTCCAATTTCGCTTTCTTTTTCTAAGATTTCTTCTTTAAGCTTAAGGACTTCTTCTGTTTTTTGAATTACTTTTTCTTCAATCTCCTTTTCCTTTTCTTTTAATTCCAATTTTCTTTTTTTAATCTCTAATTCTTTCATTTTTAGCTCAAATTCTTTATCTAATAATTCTGATTCTTCTTTTTCCAAATATACTTCTTTTTCTTCTTTTGGTTTGAATTCTGATTTCTCAACTTCATCTTCTAAGGGTTCTTTTTTTATGCTTTCTTCTTCTACAATCTCTTCAATTTTATCAACAGTAACAATAGATTTTAAAATAGTATCTATAGATTCTTTTAAATTTTCATTTTCTGGGATATGGGAAATTTCTTTCGCATAATCAGTTAGAATTTTTGTTATTAATTTAGGAGATCTTTGTCCTATTGCTTTTAACACTTGAACAGCTTTTTCTACTACGAAAACCTTATCATCAGATAATTTTATTAGCACAGCCTTTATGAGTACTTCATCATCAATAGTTGCTTCTCCTCCTGCTATATAGAATAATATTTGTAAAGCAGCTTCTCGGACATTAGGATCTTCTGATTTTAATAAATCTTCACTATAGGGAATAAATAGGTCGCATTCTTTCTCACAAATTGTTTTTAATAGTAATAAAAATGTATATCTTAACACGGAATCTTTCTTTGATAGATTTTCTAATAAAGAGGGTATATCAATAATGAGGTTCTCCATCAAGAAACGTAATACAGTACGCCCACCGTGTAATGTTAAAAGTGTTTCAATTATATCTTCAAGCCTATCTAAATAATCTTCTTCAGTGGCATCTCCGATGTAGAGTGCAATAATTTGCACTGCATCATCAAATCTACCATCATGTACAAAATCTTTTATTTGATTAATTTCTATACGTTCTATTTTATCATCATTCATTTTGTTTTCATTCCTTTTTATTCTTTTTCCTACACCCAAAGTATATAATAATCGGTATAAATTCGAGTAATAAAATTAAAAATTAATCTTAAATCTCTAAATCTTAATCTTGACTTCTCTCCTTCTTCATTATACTTATTAGTTAAAAGATTAATGTATAATATTATTTCTAAATTTTGATTTTTATCTATATTTAGATTAATTTGATCACAATATTGAGTTAAACCATTAAGATCTTCCCAAAAAGTATTCCAAAAATATTGATCTGCTTTAGAATTGTTAGTATCAGAGGGTTCTCCTGAAATTTCTGTTAAAACATCATAAGGTACTTTAAGAGTAATTTCTACATGTTTAGATGTCATATATGTCAATTTCACTTCAGAAAAATATAATGCCGCATATAATTTACATATGCCATATAGTAATTCAAGACTTGCAATGGTTTCACGATTAGCATTACAAAGAGCATATTTTTCTTTTAAAAAGATAATATGTAGACGGTCTTCGAATTTAAAAATTAAATTATCATCTATTAATAAATAATCAAAATTTTCATCCCTATTATGGATCCTATCATCAAAAATTTTAAATACTTCATCCCATTGTTTAAATGAAATAAATTTATTTAACTTACGATAATCTCCATGAAAGAAAACGTCTAAGAAATCAATTAAATATAAATAATTATCGTATGGTCTATAAATTACAGTTTTATTTCTAAAATATCTTTCATTAGCTCCTTTATGGACGCTATAACAAAATTTAGGTAAATCTTCAATAGTGAGACCCCCTTTAATCCTCAATTTAAGCAAGAACCTTCTTGAGCATTTTGGTTGTAAAGTACATGCTATTCTATCTCGCTCACATTCCTCAAAACACAATTTATCTATTCGAGTCTTTAATAGATTAATTAATTCTGATTTGGATTTTGTATCTGACTCATTGTTCAAATACTTTAAAATATGCTCTTCATTTAAAGGAGGCATTTAGATAACTTTTTAAATAATTTTTTTTCTTTTTCTTTAATTTTCAATTAGTTAAGATTTGGGTAGTTTCGACTTATTCTATAAAATATAAATTATTGAAATCTAATATTTTTTATTATTTTTCTAAATTATTACTGTAGGGTAATTTTATTGTTAATTAATTCTAAAGAATTATTAACTAGCATTTCTTTTTTTCTTATAAAATAAACATTTCCCTTCAATTCAATTAGGTTTAAAAGAATATGTTGAGACAAATCCACATTTTTCTAGAATCAGAACTTATATTTATTAAAGATTATGCTACGGCTCTCGGAAGTGATGAATTAAATAATGTAAAGAAGATCATACAAAAATACATCGATATGCCAATGCCAGGAAAAACGTTTCAAAGGAATTTAACGGATTTTCAAATATTTCATAGAGCATCTGATAAATTATACTTTTTATATATAACAGACCTAGTTGATTCGCTTCAATATATCGATGATGTGATCATAAAAACAATTGAGAAATTCAAACAATTGTTTCCAAATCCTTCAGATGTAAATGAACTTGGTACTGCCACCGATGAATTTAATGAATTTTTAAATCAAGTACAAAAAGATCTGCATTCAAAAATAGCAATAATTGGACCAACATATGCCGGAAAAACAACCCTCTATAATATGCTAAGAAGTGGCGAAGAGAAAATCCATATGGATTTTGCAAAAACATCAACTTTTGAAATAGATAGTATTTCTTTTGATCTTTGGGATTTCCAGTTAAGAGATAATTTCTCTCTTTTATGGTCAAAATTCATACGTGGCTCTGATTTAGTTATCCTTTTGTTTAATTTAGCAAATTATAATTTAAAAATGATGGACCATTTCTTGAAACTCCAAAAATTAGAAGGTAGGTATTCCAAATTACTAATTGTGGGAAATAAAAGAGATTTGATAGAAGATACAGATATCAAAAGGATAAAAAATGAGTTAAGTATATCTGATTTTGAAGAAATCTCTTTAAATACTCTCAATGCAAAATCAGAAATTTATCGATTTATTATGAAAACTCTAAATTTAAAGAAGAAAATACCATCAAATTTTACTGAATTAATAAAACAAACGGATAACTTAGTTTTGGAGGGAAAAAAAATCGAAGCTTTAACAAAGTATAAAGAATTACTTAATATTAGCAAGTCTTATCAAAACATTATATTTACAAAAGCTTTAGATCAAAAAATTGATAGCTTAAATCTTAAACTTAAAGAAGAAAGTGAAAAAAGGAAAGAGGTAGTAAAAGAAAAAAAGTTTGAAATTGCAAAACCATTAATGTTTACTCGGAAAGTTACAGTAAAACCTCTTCCAAGTAATATAGAATCAGTTCAACCCTTAGGGGAAGAACCTTTATCTGGAGAAAAACCAGCTACTCCCTCAGAATCTGTAAAAGGATTAGTATCTTTTCAAATGCTTGATACAGAGAAAGAAATAAAACTTCCTAAAACTCAAAAAACTCAGTTGAGAATTATTAAACCAATTTCAAGTCAAAAAAAGATAAAAAAAGAATCTAAACCTGAAATCTCTGATGAATCTACAAAACCTAAAGCAAAAATGCCGTTGGAGTTATTCGGAGCTCATGAAGATATAAAAGATGATATAACAAAACCATTAGTTGTTGATTTTACTAAAGAATTACAAAAAATTATAATTCAGAAAGGAAGTTCTCTTAGTTTAAAATTATGTGAAAACTTGATAACAGAATTAGAAAAATCTTTAGGGAGACCTATTACAATCGATGATGTTGGATTAGCAGCAAATTTTTTTGTCAAACAAGAACAATTAACCTAATAGAGAAGATTTTTGATTTTGTGTTAGTTCAATAAAAGTTCATAAGATACTTCTTTTAAAGCAATTATTTATTCAAATAAGTAATAGCAAATTTATTTTGCACAATCTAAAAATTTGATAAATAAACAAAAAAATAATATTAAATAAGGTTTTAAAAATGAGTGTTATCAATGATCTCCGCGAATATTTTACTGAAATAATGAGATTGGGTTATATCCAAGCCTTACTTGGATGGGACCAGGAAGTTAATATGAGGGGCTATAGATCTGTTGAAGGAAGATCGGAACAAAGGGCACTTATCGCACAACTTATTCATAAGCGAATAACATCAGAAAAAGCAGGAAAATTAATAAATGAAGCTGGAAAACTCAAAGATTTAAATGTTATTGATGCAGCAATGCTAAGAGAGGCAAAAAGAGAATATGATCTAGAAACCAAATTACCAGAAGAATTAGTTATGGAAATAACTAAAACTGCGGGACTATCCCAACAAACATGGCAAAAGGCAAGAGAAAAAAAAGATTTCAAAATGTTTTTACCTTTATTGGAAAAAACAGTTGAATTACAAAGAGAGAAAGCAAGGAAACTTGAGACTCATCCAGATTTATATTCTACTCTGGTTGATTTATACGAACCAAGTGCAACATACGATTGGGTCGCTAATATTTTTAATCCAATAAAGCCAAAACTAATCGATTTTGTTAAAAAATTGAATTCATCCACTGATAAACCGGATCAATCAATATTAAGGAAAAACTACGATCAAGATAAACAATTTAAACTTAGTTTTGAAATAATAAAAAAATTTAATTTTGACTTAGAAGCTGGACGTCAAGATCTGGTGACCCACCCATTTACAACAACATTATCTTCTACAGATACTCGTATTACTACAATAACAAAGGAGGATTTTCTTAATGGATGTATTTTTGGAACTATTCATGAATGTGGTCATGGTCTATATGAGATGGGCATTAAAAAAGAACTACATGACACAATACTAGGCACTGGTACTTCACTTGGAATCCATGAATCGCAGTCACGAATGTTAGAAAATTTCGTAGGGCGCAGTAAAGAATTTTGGGTATATTGGTACCCTACTTTTCAAAAATTCTTTCCAGAAATTCTAAAGGATTATCCTATGGAAGATTTTTATCGATCTGTTAATTCTGTTCAACCTTCTTTTATAAGAGTACATGCAGATGAGGTAACCTATGGATTACATATTGTTTTACGATTTGAAATCGAAAAAGATCTTATAGATGAAAAAATTCAAGTAAGTGAGCTACCAGAAATATGGAATTCCAGATTTGAGGAATTATTAGGAATTGTTCCACCGGATGACAAAGAAGGTGTATTGCAAGATATTCATTGGGGCATGGGAATGATTGGTTACTTCCCAACTTACTTCTTAGGGACGTTGTATGCCGCACAAATGTATGATGTTGCATTAAAAAAGATGCCACATCTACCAGAGGATTATAAAAAAGGTGAATTTTCGAATTTATTGAATTTTGTAAAAGAGAATGTTCATCAACATGGAGCTATATATAGAGCTGGCGATTTAATAAAAAGAATTACAGGGGAAAATCTAAATTCTGACTACTTTATGAAATACCTTGAAAACAAGTATTATCCTATTTATAGGGTATAATTTTTTTTTTATTAATCTTATTATATTATTCTTAGTAAAGTTTTTCTTCTGCAAGTTTGAGAAAAAACTTATGTAACAATACTCCAAATTCATATTTCTTTTTCATAAACTTGTCTTTTTAGAGTTCCGTAAAGGTTTAAGCAATGTCAACAAATTTAAGTAGATGGCATTAACTAATCATTCTTCTCTTTCTTAATACTTCGCAAATCATTTAGATTAGAATAAAAATTATGGGGATCATAAGTATTTTTAAGAGATGAAGGCTGTAGGGTATTGTAGAATAGACGAGTTATTTGACGGTCTGAGACATTGAAACTATAATCCAAAAACTTTTTAGAATATCAAGTGATCAAAAAACTTAGTACTTACAATAGAAATTCATAAAAAAAATTTTAAAAATCTTTAAAAAAAAAATGTGAAATCTTATAATGACAAAGAGAAAACGAATTACTGAATTAGTTTTAATTGAAACGGAAGAAAAGATTTTGGAAGAAAGTAGGAGGAATTATTTCCAAGTAGATTTCTTAAAAGCAGCAATGATATTTTTAGTGATCTTCGATCATATGGTTTCATGGGGGGTAAAAAGTGAGATAGGTGTCACACTTTGGGAGAGAATATCTATCCCAGTATTTTTAGTGATAATGGGATTTAATATGGGGATTTCCTTTCAAAGAAAAGGAGATTTGTCGCTAAAAGAATTATATTCTTGGAAATACTTTAAAAGTAAGATTTTACGGTATATCGTGCCATTTCTTGTTTTATACGCAATTTCTACGTTAATAGGACTAATTTTATATCAATTCAATGTTATAGCAATGTATCAAGGTCAAAATTATCCTCAGCGCGGATTTATACAATTATTTATTGGAATGTTACCATTTTGGGGTCCTGGGAATTGGTTTATACCCATAATATTTCAATTCATCTTAATATTCCCATTACTATATTGGATTTTTACAAAGAAGCCAGTCTTATCATTAATTCTTTGTTTCGCTGTTGAAATTGCAATGCAGTTAATTGTGTTTTTCTTAATTGGAGATTTCACCTCATGGCAAGAAGTACATATCTACAGTTTATTTTCGAGTAGTATTTTATTCTATCTTTCCGCTGTTGGCTTAGGTATGTGGTTTTCATTTAATCGTAAGCCTTTTACAAGACGGAACTTATTTATCTGGATTTTATTTGGAATAAGTCTAATATATATTATTTTTTACCAATTCTTCAGCTTTCGATTCTTGATCGGTGATGTTCCACTTATAAGGGGAGATTACCATTTCTTAATTTTTCCATATTCAGCAGTTTTATTTCTATTAGCAATGATTATAATACCACAGAAATCAGACAATCCAGTTTCACGAGCAATTACACTAATTGGAAAATCAACATATCACATATTACTTACCCAAATTCTAGGTTATGGAATGATATACATGTTGTTGGGTACTCATTATATTATAGATGTTGGATTTACTCCTCGTGATGCATTAAACTTAATATTTGCTTGGATGCTATTCATACCTTTCGGCATTTTATGGTATAAAATAGATCAGAATAAAGATTTACTAAGACGTCTTCTATATTACTTTAATCTATTTTTATCTTTTTCAATAATCGTATTTGCCTTATTTTTATCTTTGCCTTTCGGTTTTTGGGTACCTGTACCTCTTGTAATCATTCTTATCTATGCGGGTGTAGCTCTACTCGTTAATTTTGCTATTAAAAAACCACTTAAAACAACGACACTGACCCTATGGACTTCCTTCCTAATATACAATTTTATATTAACCATTCTATACATTGCCATTCTCCCGCCTACTGAGTATTTAGTCCAAAATCTTTCTATTATTGCGTTTCTTATTTTCGCAGTTATTGGTACAGTTTTAGACTATACTTTTGGGAAATAAAACATTAACATTTTTTCTATTTTTTTTATTTTTTTAATTTGATTCATATGAATAATCATTTTTATATTCATATTCAAAAAAATATAGTTTAAATTTAGCTCTTGAAGCTCCCACATATATTTCCATTAAGAAATCATTAAAATCTTCGGGATGCTTCGCTTTATACCTTTTTAAATTGGGAATTATTAAAAATAGGATGTCGCTTTCTAATCCTTTGAAGGACCCAATAGTCTTAAACATGGTGCACCATTCGCATTTAATTTCTTTATGTGTTTTAATATCGTTCATAAGTGAAATGTTCTTTGGTTCTACGATAGCAATCTTTCTATGTGAGGTTCTATCTACTCTGAAAATATAATCACAATATTCATTTTTTTTAAGATTCGTGTTTTTGAAATCCCACGAGAGTGTTTTGAGTTTGTATTTGGATAAGATTACTATTTTATCTGGGGAAATTCCTTGATCATAATATTTTTTGTTTATTACGGCTATTGTTTGAAGTATAGCTTCTTCTGCGGAAGAGAAATTATAACTGCTTATTTTAAAACCATTAATCCCAGAAAAATTTTCATAATAGCCAAATTTTGTTTTCTTTTTGAGCCATTTGGCAATTTCAACCGTATTTCTAAGGTTTTGATTTAAAACAATTAAATCACTCTTTATATCCATCCCAAAATATTCGGGAGAGAAATCTCTTTTGAAAATTGCTTGAGCCTCATCGTAGAAAACATAAAAAAGAGATTTTTTTTGATCCTTTAAAAAATAGGTAAAAATATCCCATAAAAATCTGTCCATGTCCTGTGCCTCGTCAATTAGGATAGCTTCATACAAATAACTAACGGGAATTTGGTCTTTGTTCTCATGGAGATAGTTGGCAAGGTGTCCATATTGAAAATCATCTAACTCCTCATTTAATTTCCTTTCTGTATCAGAATCGCACATTACTCCTACCAGTCTTCTAAAATATTGATGTATGGACAAAACGTCGATCCTACCTTTTAGTTTTTCATAGGGTACTCCTAATTTCTCACTAAGATAATTTTGAATTGAAATGCGTAATTCTGAATTAAAACATAATAATAGAGTATTTAATCCTTCTTTATCATTTTTAAGAGCTTTTTTCATGGCAATGTATGTCTTGCCCGAACCCGCACTCCCCTGAAAAATACATCTTAACTTTTTTGATAAAGCATCAAGTAAAAAATCTTGCACTTGGTTAATATTCTCTAATTCCTCCTCCCTTACACCATAATATTTCTCTAAATTAATTAGTATTGAGATATCTGACCCGACCATATCCAAAAAAAACTGCTCTACCCTTGTTTTTAGTTCACGTAGTCCTTTAAACCGATCTAATAGTTTTATTAGAAATTTTTCGATTGGACAAATTCCGACCTTTCCATTAGCTATCCATTCATCTTGTTTTTCTAAATCCGACTCATCTATTACTTTATCAAAGGTATATTGTAAAAAGCCATGCCCTTGTTTAAATTTGCATTTTGGAAAAAATACACCAAAGGAAAAATTAAGAGGGAATTGACCATTGCTTTTTAAATAGTCATATTTATTGGTCTCACGTCGAGTTCTTTGTATATAGAATCTTAGGATGTGGCGTGTGGAATTTTCTGCTTGGTCGAAAGGGTCGGTATCAAGCGCAATTTTCTTTCCCGTAATGGTATTTGTAGTATAAAAGTTATTATTTTCTAAAGTAATAATCCCTCCTTTTACCTCAATCACGAGAAAACCATAATTTGGGTTAAATAGAAGGAAATCGGCTTCTCCAAACCCTGTTCCACGTTTTTTATCCCAACGGATTGAATGCCACACATGCCAATCATCGCTTAAATCTTCTATGACTTCATAAAACTTTATCTCGGAAGCGGGAACTCTCTCACGCCTGCCCTTCATTTCTTCTATTGTGGGAGGATATTTATGAACCATAAGTATGAGACTCAGTTATTTTAGTCTTTCTCATATTACTTATATTAAAGTAATTATATTAAGGATTAAATCTAATTTAAAAATTAATAATTTTGTATTAAAAATGAGAATTTAAATATCTTTTTTCTATATTTTCACTGCTAACGCTTAATTTTAGAACCAAAAAAACCGAAACCTTTTTGAAGAAAATTACCTAACTTTCTCTATACATTTTACAATTACACTAAAGTGATTAGTTTATGAATGCTATGAAAGAACTTAGGGAACATTTTACTGAAATAATGAGATTATCTTATATTGGAGCTCTTTTAGAGTGGGATCAACAAGTTAGTATGCCAAAAGGCTCGGTAAAAGGAAGAGCTGAACAAATGGCACTAATGCAAAATTTAATTCATACAAGAGTAAAATCTGATAAAACTGGTAAATTGATAAAAAATGCCGAAAAACTTGATAATCTAAGTGAAACAGATTTAGCGATGATACGAGAAGCAAAAAGAGAATATGATCATGCGACAAAAATTCCTGATGAATTAGTAACTGAAATCGCAAAGACTTCATCCTTAGGGTATATAGAGTGGGAAAAAGCAAGAGAAAAAAGCGATTTTTCAATATTTAAACCTTACCTTGAGAAAATTATCAAATTACGAATAGAATTCGCCGAAAAACTTGATACAGGTCCAACTTTATACTCAACTTTGTTAGATTTATTTGAACCAGGAGCTACTTATGATTGGATTTTAAAAATCTTTAATGGACTAAAACCTAAATTAGTGGAGATTATCAATAAATTAAATAGTGCTTCTGATAAACCTGATCAATCAATATTAAAGAAAAATTATGATCCTGAAAAACAATGGCAATTAAGTCTTGATATAATTAAAAAATTAAATTTTGATTTTAATACTGGACGACAAGACAAAGCTACACATCCTTTTACAACCTCATTATCATCAATAGATACTAGAATAACAACTAGGATCCGGGAAGACTATCTTCCTGATTGTCTTTTCTCAACAATTCACGAATGTGGTCATGCACTCTACCAAATAGGATTTAAAGAAGAAATTCATGATACTTTATTAGCTGAAGGATGTTCTATGGGTATTCATGAATCGCAAAGTCGTATGTGGGAGAATTTTATAGGGCGTAGTAAAGAATTTTGGACTTATTGGTATCCAATCTTTCAAAATGTTTTCCCAGAAAATTTAAAAGATTATTCAATGGAAAATTTTCATAGATCAATAAATGTTGTTGAGCCTTCATTTATAAGAGTAGATGCGGATGAAGTAACTTATGGATTACATGTTATACTACGATTTGAATTAGAGAAAATGATAATTGAGGATAACCTTCAAGTAGATGAATTGCCTGGACTATGGAATGAAAAAATGGAGGAGTTATTAGGTATCATACCTCCTAATGATAGAGAAGGTGTTTTACAAGATGTACACTGGACTTCTGGCTTCGGATACTTCCCTAGTTACTCCCTCGGAAACCTTTATGCTGCCCAAATATATAATGATATTTTAAAAACAAATCCTTCATTACCTCAAGATTATGAGAAAGGAGAATTTTCAAACCTTTTAACCATTTTAAAAGATAAAGTACATCAATATGGAAAAATTTATAGCGCACCCGATTTAATTAAGAAAATTACTGGAGAAGATTTAAATCCTGATTATTTCATTAAATATGTGGAAAGTAAGTATTATCCTATATATGGAATCTAAAGTTTAATTCAATTTTTTTTTAAATATTGAGTATATTTATGGAAGTTATCGAAGAGCAATATCAAAAAGTAATTGAAGCTTTTCCAAATACGATAGTTGTAGATAATTTTATTTCCCATCTCAAAATTCCATTAATGAATGAAGTTTTTTTAGATATTGATTATTCTAAATATCCCAAAAAACCCAAAGTAATTTTAACTAAAACTGATGGTCAAATATATAAAAAAGTAGATAGGATGATCTCATCTTTAATGAGCTGGAAAAAGAAAAATACCATCTCTATCGTAGAACTGATTTCTGAAATTTTAGCATTTATTGAGGGTATGCGATCAAACACAATAACAATAAATAAAGATTTAATTAATGGTATATTAGCTTTATGTAAAGAACATCATCCAAGGGAGATTTTAGGGCTCCTAAGGGTTGATAAAGGCATAGTTACTGAATTTATTTTACCACCTGGAGCGGTAACATCTAATAAGTCAGGAGTATTTTTTCCTAGAAGAATGCCATCGGACCCCTCACTTGAAGGAACTGTCCATTCTCATCCTAATGGAAATCCCAACCCCTCACCAACTGATTTAATGAGCATTTTTATGAGAGGAAGGTTTCACATCATTGTTGCTTATCCTTACATTGATTTGAACTGCGTTAAGTGTTTCGATCGAAAAGGAAAAGTAATTAAACTTCAGATTACAGATTGATTCAACATTAAATTTTTTTTATTTAATTAAGGAGTATCTAAAAATGCTATTACAAGTAAAAAAATTCTCGGCTAAACTTTTACTTCCCTTAGCTAAGAAAATAAAGAGAATTCCCGCTAATTATATTACTTTTTTTGGTTTATTCTCCGCCATAGTCGTATTTTTTGGATTTTTATTAAATTGGCTTCTGTTAATCATAATATTCTTATTTGTAACTGAATTTTTTGATCAATTAGATGGGGTTGTAGCTCGGCTTCAGGGTCCTACAAAATTGGGAGGTTTTTTAGATTCCACCTTAGATAGAATTGGAGATTTTTTCTTATTTTTTGGAGTAATTCTTAGTGGATACACAACTATAGAAATTGGACTCATAGTACTTCTCGGAGCATTCTTAACTTCCTATATTAGAGCTAAGATTGAATCAATGGGAGTTGAAAATTTATATGGAGTAGGAATTTTAGAACGCACTGATCGTGTACCTATTTTATTTATAGGAGCGATATTACAGATTTGGTTTCCTACAGCTTTATGGTGGACGATGATTGTTTTAGCAGTTGGAACTAATATTACAGCTCTTCAAAGAATCATATTTGCTTTTCGTAAGTTTTCTAGTAAAAATAAAAAGGAAGTATAGCTTTTGCTTACTATTCTTTAAAATTGTTTCCTGCTAAATAATAATACATTAACACTCATCATGATAAGAGTAATAATTATTCCTAGAGTTAAGGAAAAAATAACAGGGTCTAAAATCTCAAAAAAGATTGTTGGTAAAATGATAATCGTAGACAATTGGCTTCCTAAGTAAACTGATAGAATCGCTGCTACCGGTACAGACGAGACTAATACACCAAAGAAGATCCCGATCGAACATGTAATTGACATCGAAGATATACCAATTATTAAAGACTCAAATGTAATGTCCAAGTAATTTTCTATCAAATCACCTGTAAATACATCAATTATAAGACCAACAATAAGAGATATTGAAACAGCTATAACTAAACATAAATAAACAGCTAAGTATTTTGCTAAAATTAAGCTGCTACGCCTTACTGGTCTAATTAAAAAAAGTTCATAAACATGACGATTTTTTTCACTAACAATTGAAGTACTTAACACGATCGCGGAAAGCGTTCCTCCTATACTTGAAACAACAAGAGAGACTAAAAATGAAATTGGCATCCCTTCTAATTCATTAGGATTGATAAATTGAATAAGAAAAGATAGTAATGGTAATCCAAACCAGAGAACAATCATAACTTTTGATTTTACATATCCCTTTAATTCATCAAGGAAGAGTAGTAATAGACTCACTCGGTTTCACCTCCAACATATTTTAAATATACGTCCTCTAAACTGGGTTTTACCAGATTAAATGTACGTAATTTACATCTTTGCTCCATTATCACATTAAAAATACTGGTTATACTCAAATCTATATCCGCATCGGATTTTAAATGAATCAATTGCTTGTTAGGTTTGACATTTTCAACATATTCAATATTACTTAAATCCTCCAAATTTTTACAAAGAGGTGTATTTTCAGCAACTATGATTTCTATTATGTTTCCTATATGAAAACTATTTTGAAGCTCTTCTGGGCTACCAATTGTTAAAATCTTACCCTTATTTAATATACCTATTTTATCAGCAACATCTTGAACATCACTCAATATATGTGATGAAAATAAAATAGTAATGTCACTCTTTCCGAGTTTTTTTATGATTTTTTTGAATTGGAATCTCATATTTGGATCTAGACCTGATAATGGCTCATCCAACACTAAAATCTGTGGCTCATGAAGCAAAGCTTGACCTAATCTTAATTTTTGAAACATACCTCCCGATAAGTGAACAATTTTTTTATATCGTACGTCAGATAAATTAATTAATTCTAAAATTTCCTGAGTGCGTTGTTCTAGTTGTTCTGAGGTAAGTCCTGATAAGCGGCCAAATGTCTTAAAAACATGATCTACCGTTCGCCATTCTTGAAAACCAGCTTCTTGAGGATGATACCCAATTAGATTATGTAAATTCTTCCAATCGTTAGAAATATTCCTCCCGTAAACAAGAACATCTCCTTTAAAATTTCTTATTAAACCCACCAATATTTTAATAGTGGTTGTCTTACCTGCTCCATTTGGGCCAATATAACCAAATATTTCTCCTTTAGGGATTTTAAAAGAAATATTATCTAAAGCAAGAAGTTCTTTATACTTCTTAGAAACATTTTTAAATTCAATGCAAGTATTTTTGCTCATTGTTAAAACGTGATCTAATTGTAATAATTAAGCTAAAAAATAATTAGTTTAATAATTAATTTATTGAACTCTCAAATTTTAGGTATGGATAACACAATTTATGGAATTTATTTTTTTTCTATTTTAAAATATTTAAGTTATACTTCCAATTAACTAATCTAAGCGCTCCCATATCAGGCGCCAAACAATTTCGGTATCATTTTCATTCATAAGTGTTGCTTTTAATTCTAATTTGTTGTCGAAAAAATTGAAATATCTTTTTAAATCTAAACTTGTATAGTTTGGATGCATTGATCCCTCAAGATGGTGTGTTATACTGTTTTCTTTATGATCAACATCATACGTGCCATAATAAGCCATAAATCCCTCAAATGCTTGTTTTATTTCTTCTGATGATTCCAAATTTTCAAGATGAGGTCGATCTAATTCCATTAATTGTACAGACATATAACCTTTTTCATCATACCTCAGGCGTCCAATCCAGTTAAATTCTTCCAAAACTTTTCCTTCAACATTTTGATTTTCCATGGAAACAAGCTTCCAAATACCAATAAATTTCTTTTTACTAATAATTATCACTCATTAATATTTTACAAGGTTGTATATTCTTATTCATATATGATTAATATCTTTTTTACTAGTTAAGAATCTTCACAATCTGATTTAAAAATATTTGAGTAAAACCTTAAAAAATACTATTAATAATGTGAAGATAAAGCTATGCTCCTGCAAATTAAAAAATTTTCTGAAAAATTACTACGTCCTTTAGCTCGCAAGTTAAAGAGGATTCCAGCAAATATATTCACGATATTGGGATTAATATCTGCAATTATTGCACTTTTCGGATTTATATTTCATTAGTTAATTCTAATTATTATTTTTCTATTTATCACGGAATTTTTTGGTCAATTAGAAGGAGTCGTAGCTCAACTTCAGGGTCCTACATAATTAGGAGGATTTTTAGATTCTACTTTAGATAGAATTGGAGATTTTTTCTTATTTTTTGGAGTAACTCTTAGTGGATATACAACTATAGAAATTGGAATCATAGTACTTCTCGGAGCATTCTTAACTTCCTATACTAGAGCTAAGATTGAATCAATGGGAGTTGAAGATTTATATGGTGTAGGAATATTAGAACACACTGATCGTGTACCTATTTTATTTATAGGAGCGATATTACAGATTTGGTTTCCTACAGCTTTATAGTGGACGATGATTGTTTTAGCAGTTGGAACTAATATAACAGCTCTTAAAAGAATCATATTTGCTTATCGAAAATTTTCTAGTAAAAATAAAAAGGAAGTATAGCTTTTGCTTACTATTCTTTAAAATTGTTACCTGCTAATTAATAATATGAACCCCCAAATTTTAGGTATGGATGTAAAAAAAGGTAATAAATTTGGATTTATTCTATTTTCTTAATCTAGGAGGGGGAATAAACACAGTTCTCATTCCTTCTAACAATGAAATGGCGTTCTCTGGACAGAAATGAGCACAAACCCCACAACCTATACACCATTCCGCATTACGCTCAGCTTTATTATTATCATCGCCTTGGATTGCGTCTACAGGACATTTCTCCATACAAGTACCACATCCAATACACTTGTTCTTATCAATATAGGATAAGAAATTTGTACTATTCATTAATGGCAATACTCCGTCTCTCCACATCTCGAATGTCGCACAGCAGTCCTTACAACAATTACATATACTTGTTTCAATCTTACTAATATCTTCATGAGTGTGGAAAGCTTTATGTATAAGCCCAGCTTCCTCAGATTCTCTCATGATCCGTAAAGCTTCATCTTTAGTAACCATCCTTGCAAATCCCTGTTCGCTAGTATAACGTGCTGATTTCCCGAATGTAAAACAATTTTCTCTTACGTCTGTTTGTTTACAGGGATTCCCTAGCAGATCCTTATGGTGCCTACAGAAACAATGCCCTACTGCGATATCATCAAATTTATTAATGAGTTCTTCAACATTCTGAGTGAGTAATATTATTTCCTCTGGAATTTCTATTTCTTCATTAACAGAAATTTGAATTTTATCCCCTGCTACATTATTCTCCAGTATTGGCATTGTTCTATCTATTGGTGGGAATTTTTGAAATAGTGGTAGTAGTGTTTCATACTTTTCTTGAACAATCTCCTTAGTTTCTTCAAATAATTTTTTGAAGAGATTTGCTAATCTTTTATTTTCTTCAGAATGTTCAAGCTTGGACATGAATATATATTCAAAAGGTCCGACCATCATTAATGGGAGTAATCGATAAACCATTATTCCTTTTGAGCTAGGTTGATTGAAGATTACACCTTTTTTTGCGAGTGATTCGGTTTTTTTTAAAATTTCTTTCTCTGATAATTTACTCCTTTTTTTCAATTCTTCCATGGTCTGGGATTTTTTTAGTTTAAACGCCATTATGAAATCCAAATCATTTTCATCAATTATGTATTTTAGAATTTCTATTAATGTTTCATTTACCGGGAAGGGAAGCCTTCCAGCCATGGCAATCACTCTAGCTGCTTTTTTGTATTTTTCTTCTGACATTTTTATCTAAATTTTAAATTGGTATATAATTATTTGGTTAATAATTAATGTTAAAATTAAATATTATCCTAATTAGATATTATAGAACTTTAGAATTAATTAGTCTGATGGCTATGGTAAATTGTTTAATCGTGGGGCATGGTGCCAGAGAACATGTTATTGGTGAAACTCTGGTTAAGGGAGGTGCTAATTTATTTTCCTTTATGAGTTTTAAAAATGCTGGATTAGAAGATTTAAGCAAAAAAATCAAAATTCACTCTGAGTCTGATTTTAAAGAAATTATTGATTTTGGCAATGAGAATAAAATTGATTTTGCTGTAATTGGACCTGAAGCACCATTGGTTGTTGGAATTGTCGATGCACTGGAAAAGGGTGGAATTCCTTGTATTGGTCCCAAAATTGAAGCTGCCCAATTAGAGGGTTCGAAAGTTTTTACCAGAAATTTATTAGAAAAATATAAGATTAAATCAAATGTTAAGAGTAAAATTTTTGAATCAATGGAAGGAATTGAGAGTTTTATTAAAGATATGGGGAAAGAAAATCTTGTTGTAAAACCAGAAGGCCTAACTGGAGGTAAAGGAGTTAAAGTTTACGGAGATCACCTTTTCTCAAAAGCAGATATTTTAGAATATTGTCAAGAATTGACGAATAATAATAATAGATTTCTTTTAGAAGAAAAATGTATAGGCGAAGAATTCACTTTACAAACTTTTGTTGATGGAAAAACGGTTCTCGGTTCACCTTTAGTTCAAGATCATAAAAGAGCGTATGAAGATGATAAGGGTCCAAATACAGGAGGGATGGGATCTTATTCTATGGAAGATCATCTAATGCCATTTATTTCTCAAAAAGACGTCAGCATTGCACTTGAAGATATGAAAAAGACAGTAGCAGCCGTAAAAACAGAAACAGGTGTAGAATACAAAGGTTTTTTATATGGACAATTTATGAAAACAGCAAAGGGATTAAAACTAATTGAATACAATTCCCGATTTGGTGATCCTGAAGCTATGAATGTTTTACCACTTCTTCAAGGAAACCTTGTAGATATTTGCTGGTCGATCATAAATGGGAATTTATCTCAGAATTTTGAATTTAAAAAGAAAGCAACAGTGTGCAAATATTTAGCTCCGGAAGGGTATCCTGCTAATCCTAAAAGAGATGAACTTGTTAAAATAAACAGAGAAGAAATTAATAAATCAGGAGCGAAATATTATTATGCTTCTGTTTATCGAGAGAGTGGAAAGATATTCACTACAACTTCAAGAGCAATGGGGGTACTAGGGATTGCTGATTCGTTAGAAAAAGCAGAAGAAATAGCAGAAAAGGGAGTAACTTGTATTGAGGGAAATTTATTTCATAGAAAGGATATAGGCACACTGAAATTATTACAGAAACGAATTGATCACATGAATTCTCTTTTAATTGAATAAAAGTTATTTTTTATTTTGTAATCTTTCTAATTATTCGAGTTTTATATTCTATAATCATTAAATTCTAATATTTTCTTAATAAATCTATACTTGAATTATGAATTGGCATGAAAAGAATGCTGAATTTAATGCCTTAGTAAAACAAATATTTCATGATGACGATTGGCAAAACAGAGCCGAGGCTGCTAGACAGCTTGGATTGTTAAAGGATGGCAGAGCTACTAATTTAATGTGTAGAGCTCTTAGAACAGAAAAGGATCATATGGTTATCAATAAAATAATTGAAGCCTTGGGTAGAATTGGGGATGGAAGAGCAACTTTAAGGATTGTTGAAATATTTGAAGAAGAACAAGAGAAAAATGAGATTGACAAATTCAGGATAATATACATAATAGAGAGTTTAATAAAAATCAAAGATAAAAGAGCTTTACCATATCTAGGTCTATTATTAAACTCTTCTGATGAGGATATTAAAAATCTTGCTTTAAAAGCTTTTGATGCGATTGAGCCAAATTGGAAGGAAATTGTAAAAAGAGAAAGAAATAAATCAATTCAAGAAATTTTTAAATCTAAAGAGTAATACAATTGTTCTTTTGTAATGTACCCTCTATATTAATTTTTTAAATAATAAATCTTTAATAAGCAGCTATTTAAGATTCTAAAATTCTTATTATTATAAATTAATAGGTATTATTGCATTAAAGGAAATCTTTTTTGAAAAAAAAAACGTTTTGTTGTTGTTGGGATTTAGAAGGGCCAATTAGTATTATTGATTTTGCAGCTGAACTTGGAAGCAAATTAAATGAAAAATCACAATTTAATTTACATAAATATAATATGAGTCAATTTTTTACTATGATTTCCAACTACGATGATTATATTATTGATATTCTGGGAGTTAAAGAATCATTAAATATTCCTGAGTATCAACCAGGAGATACTCTTAGATTAATGGCTCCTTTATATGTATCATGTTTTGAAGAAAGTGAATTAATAAATTTAGCCAAAAATAACCTTGGATTATTGCCTGGATGTAAAGAATTAATGAAGATTTTACATAAAGACTGGGATATATTCGTAATTTCTACGAGTTATTCACAATTTGCTTATAATGTTGCTGAAGCGTTAAATATACCAATAGATCATGTATATTGTACAGATTTAAACGTTAAACAGCTTAAAGAAGGGTTAACAGATATAAACAATAGTATAGATATGTTGATGCAAGAGATCTTTGAAAAATATCTTACAAACAATAAAGATCTTGATTGTGTTATTGATGATTTAAATAGATTCTTCTGGAAAGGTCAACAATCTGATTATATAAAGCTTATGAATCAAGTTAAGGTTATAGGTGGGAAAAGGAAAGAAGCCGCTATCGAAGAAATATCTAAACGAGTAAAAATTCCCCTCTCAGAAATGATCGCCTTAGGTGATTCAATCACTGACATAAATATGCTCCAGAGAATTAAGGATGAAGATGGTATTTCTGTTTCGTTTAATGGAAATAAATTCACTGTTGCTAGAGCTAATATTGCAGTGACAACATCAAATAGTTTAGGAGTATTGCCAATTTTTCAAGAGAAACATAATATAAAAGAATTTTTAGAAAAATGGGAAACTGAGTTTAAAAATTATCAGGATAATCCAAAAAAAATCACGGATGGGTTAATATCAGAAGAAGCAACAAATTTCTTTTCTAAATATAACTTTCTCCCTGATTTTGTTGACTTAACTAATAAATCAAAAGATCAGTTAACTAAAATAATTTTTAGACAAGAGAAAATGCGAAAAATTGTCAGAGGATGGGCAGGGTCATTTAATTAGGTTAATCTACTCAAAAATTATTTGTTATTTTTCATTATAGAAATTACCTCAAACAAATTCTAAATAGGTAAAAAATATATTCTAATTAGTACAATTTTTATATGAGAAAATGTTAGGTTTCTCTAATATTTTGTATAATTTATTCTCCATAAAGATAAATGAGGTAATTATTAGAAATGACAAGCATTTTTAGAAATCATACTAGATTAGGTCAGATTTTCTCTGAAAATATTGATGATCTTATATTTATTCTTAATGAAAAGTATCAATGTGAATATAACAATTTTCAAAAGTTTACCATTAAGAAAAATATTAATGACTATGTGCATCCACAAGATTTCAAACGAGTCTCTAAACTATTAAAAGAAATTTTTAAAACAGGTTATGGATCTGAGGAAGCTCAAATTAAATATAATGGTAAACCGTTCAGATGGTTTGAAATTAAAGGAAAAGGTTTCCTCGATAGTGAAGATGACGCTAAAAAAGTATTTTTAATTTGTAGAGATATTACCAAGTTTAAAAAATTTGAATTCGAATTAAGAAAGAGTCAAGATAGTTTCGGAGAAATCGCTGATTCTTTACCAGAGATACAATTTTGGAAACTACTTCAGTCAAGAAAAGGAATAAATGTTATGCAACAGACAACAGAAATGTTAGAATTAGTTTTTGATAATATACCTCAACTAATTTATTGGAAAGATACAAATTTGGTTTATATGGGGTGTAACAAGAATTTTGCCTTTTTAAATAAAATTAAAGAACCTACAAGTATTATTGGAAGAAAAGATGAAGATCTTATTTGGTTCAAGGGTAATTTGCACTCTTTAATAGATAAAGAACATGAAGTAATAAGAAATAATAAACCAGAATATAATTCTATTGAATCATTAATTATTTCTGAAGATAAGCAATCTTGGTTTGAGATAAACAGAATTCCTCTACATAATTCTAAGGGTAATGTTGTTGGAATCCTAGTTACCTATGAAGATATAACAATTCGTAAAATTGGTGAACAAAAATTAAAAGAATCTGAAGAAAAATATCGTGGTATACTAGAAAATATTAGAGAAACTTATTTTGAAGTTGATACAAAAGGAAATTTTACTTTTTTTAATGATTCTTTTATTGAACTCATTGGATATTCGAAAAACGAATTACTAGGTAAGAATTATCGGAATTTTGTTGACGAAGAGAATAAGAACAAAATTTTTAGAGTTTATAATGAAGTGTACCAAACCTCGCAACCAAAATCTAACTTTCAATATCAATTTCGAAAAAAAAATGGAGGTTTGGTAACTTGTGAATCTTCTGTATATTTAAGATATGACTCAGAGGGGAATAAAATTGGTTTCAGTGGTTTAGCGAGAGATATTACAGAGAAATACATTTTAGAACAAAAGATTAAAGAATCAGAAGAGAAATATCGTACAATATTCAATTCAAGTCCGGATTATATTTTCATAACAGATACAAAGGGATATATCTTAGATATAAACCCCGTATTATTAGAACGTATAGGAATGAAATTAGAAGAAGTTAAAGGTAAAAATTTTTCAGATTTTTTAGCAAGTGATAACATTGAAGAATTACGAGAAGTAGGAGTAGCAATAGAAAGTGGTAGAGAAATTAAAGGAGTTGAAATTAAAGCTAAAACAACACGTGGAGAATTATTTGAATATGAAGTAAATGCTGTACCATTAAAAGAAGATGGACGAGTGACCAAAATTTTAAATCTAGGTAGAGATATAACTCTTCGAAAATTTACTGAACAAAAATTAAGGGAATCTGAAAAAAAGTATCGACATTTATTTGAGAATTCTCCCTATTCTATTTGGCTTTTGGATGAGGAGGGTACTATAGTTGATTGTAATTCAACTATGAATAATTTACTTTCAGTTTTAGAAATCAAAGACCTAATTGGAAAAAAGTTTTTTGAAGTTTTATCAATTCTAAAAAGATCCGATTATTTAATAGGTATGTTAAAGGATCGTTTTAAAAGATTTCTAAAGGGTGAAAAATTAGAACCTTTAGAATTTCAAATAACTCGAGTTAATGGAACAAAAGTATGGTTATCAATTCAGAGTTCAAGTGTAAAAATTGGAGATCAAACGCTAACACAAGCAATAATACAAAATATTACTGAAAATAAAATTGCTGAGCAGAAGATAAAAGAATCAGAGGCAAAGTATCGCCATTTATTCGAAAGTGCTTCATACTCAATCATTTTAATTAATAGAAAGGGAGTTATAATTGATTGTAATCCTGCTACGGAGAAAATATTTAATAGAAAAATTGAGGATTTAATAAATAGAAATTTCTTAGATGTAAGTATAAAACCTGAAAAGGCTTTACCTCTATTCAAACAGAGGTATCAATCTATCTTGAATGGAAATATCCCAGAACCACTTGAGATCCAAATATCTCGATCAAAAGATGGGCATCTCATGTGGATAAGTATTGATGATTCCCTTGTTGAGATTGGTGGTGAAAACATTTTTCAAGTAATAATTCAAGACATTACCGAGAAGAAAAATGCTGAACAAGAATTAAAGAAATCTCAAGAAGAATTAACTATTTTAAATAGGGAACTAGAGCAAAAAGTGTTAGAGAGAACAAAAGATTTAATAGAGTCTGAACAACAATATCGTACTACTATTAATTCATTAGCCGCTCCATTACATGTCGTTAACAGAGATTTGAGGATTATTCTAGCAAATAATGCATTTAATCATTGGCTCGCAGATTTGGGTGTTGATAATCAGATTGTGAATCGAACCGTTTTTGAAGCTTTTCCATTTCTACCTAATGAAATTCATGAAGAATATGAAGAAGTGTTTAATACTGAAGAGATTTTGCTTACAGAAGGAAGTATCTTTTTGAATGGGAAAGAAATCTTTACAGAGACTAGGAAAATTCCAATATTTAGTGAAGGAAGTGTTAACCAAGTAATCACAATTATAAGAGATATAACTGAAAGTAAAAAAATGGAAATTCAGTTGAAAGAATCTGAGGAAAATTTCCGAAATATGATAACGAATTTAGATGAAGGATATTATAAAGTAGAATGGGAAGGAAATCTGATATATCACAATCCTGCGTTTATAAAAATTGCAGGATATGGCCTCTATGAAAATTTAATTGGACAACCTCCACCTTTCTTTTGGGAAGACCCTATTGATAGAGAAGAATATTTAGGGAAATTAGTAAAAGATGGATTTATTAGAAATTTTATTGTACCTGTTAAAAAGAAAGATGGAACGATAATTGTTATACAAATAAATGCTCATCTAATTAGAGATGATAACAATAAACCAGTTGCAATTGAAGGCACTTTTTCTGATATCACTGAGAAATTTAGATTAGAGCAGGAGTTATTGGAGTCTGAGAAAATATTAAGACAACAGAATATCGAATTAAAAAAATTGGACAAAGTTAAGAATGACTTTATTACTATGGCTGCTCATGAATTAAAAACGCCTCTAATTTCAATTTCTGGATATACAGATTATATTTTGATGAAACATAGAAGTCAACTTAATCCTGAAGTTACAACGGATTTACTAACTGTGCAGAGAAATGTTAATCGGTTAGAAGTTTTGATGGATCAACTTTTCGATGTCATGAAAATTGATGAAAATGAACTAAAATTACAGAAAGAATTACAAAATATCAGTAAAATAATTAATGATTGCCTTGATGAATTAAGTTATTTAATCAATGAAAAGAATCTTGAAATAATGTTGAATATTGAGCATGAAATCATATTAGACGTAGATCCTACACGTATATTTGCTGTATTCACTAATTTACTTTCAAATGCAATTAAGTTCACTCCAGATTATGGGTGGATAGAAATTTCCGCTACGAAGAAGGATGACAACTACATTTTTGAAGTGAAAGATAATGGAGTTGGATTAGCTGAAGATGAGATAGGGAAATTATTTAAAAAATTTGAAAGGATTAAACAACCAATTTTAAGTGATAATATTCATATTAAGGATTCTGGGACAGGACTAGGACTCTATATTACTAAAGGAATTATTAATGCTCATGGTGGAAACATTTGGGCAAATTCAGAGGGACAGAATAAAGGATCTTCATTTTCTTTTACATTGCCAATTTAGTATTTTCAAAAATATAGATTTCATTATTGTTTTGAAAGATATTACAATAATTAAAAATCTATGATATCCAATTTTTCTTTAATACTAAACAGAAATTTATATATCTGTAATAAATTATTAATATTCTTTCAGAAATTAAAAAATAATATTCTAATTTAGATTTGAACTCTTAATATGGCAACTATAATTATTACAGAAAAAAATAAAGCCGCAGAAGCCATAGCAAACGCGATAGGGTCAGTAAAAATAATTAAAAAAACAAAATTTCTCAAAGTATATTCGATACCTTCTAAGGATATATATGTAATTCCCTTGCGAGGGCATCTTCTTGAATACAGAAACACTTTCGCTTTTAAGAGTTGGACAAAGTCGAATCCTCGAGATATAATTACCAATTCAAGAGCAATTGAAAAAGTCCCTATGAAATATGCTGGGCCATATATAAACACGTTGAAAGAATATTCAAAAATTTCAGATCACTGCATCATAGGGACTGATGCGGATATTGAAGGTTGTAATATTGGTTTATTTGATGCACTTCCATTTGTAAAGCAAATAAAGCCTAATATAAAAATTTCACAATTATGGCTTAGCTCACTCCAAAAGAATGAAATTATAAATAAATTTGGTAATCTTATACCACCAAAATATAGTTGGGGAGAATCAGGAGAAGTAAGAGCCATAATAGACGCATTCATTGGATTCTCAGCAACTAGAGAAGTTACAAATACACTAAGACCTTTATTAAACAAATTCAGAGTCAATTTTACATCTATTGGTCGTGTTCAAACAAGTCTTCTATATTTAATATATCTTCGAGAACAAAAGATTACTAATTTCGTCCCAGAACCTTATTTTTTAATCGATGCTATTTTAGTTCATTCTAATGGTACTTTTAGAGCTCATCATCAATTTAATCCATTTTCAAAATCTCAAGAAGTAAAAGTAAGACAGATTTATCAAAATATTAAATATGAAAAAGTTGGAAAGTTAATTGATAATTCTAAGAATTTAATTCAGAGAAAACCTCCAAATCCATTAAACACATCAAAAGCTTTAGTTTTATTAACAAAAAGCTTGAGGATTTCTGCAAACAGAGCCATGCAAACAATGAACGCATTATATCTTAATAAAATCATTTCATATCCTAGAACTGATAGTGATGTTTACAAACCTGATTTTGATCATCTTGAAATCTTACAAAAATTTTCACTACATTCACAATTTAAAAACT
This sequence comes from Promethearchaeia archaeon, assembly GCA_036478875.1. Taxonomy (GTDB): domain Archaea; phylum Asgardarchaeota; class Lokiarchaeia; order Sigyniarchaeales; family SOKP01; genus Loki-b32. The sequence continues at coordinate 26,698 of JAZGEW010000120.1, forward strand.
ATACTATAAACCTGTTAAAGAACAAAAGGATAAAACCAACTAAAGGGAAAAAAGATATGGGTGACCACCCTCCTATTACTCCTCTTGAAAGCCTAGAGTCTAATAATACTCGATTCGTGAATAATTTACAAAAAAAAGTATATAACATTCTTGCTCGTCATTACCTTGCACTTTTTGGAGAAGCAGCTATAGAATCAAAACAGAAATTAAAAATTCATATTAAAGAAGAACCTTTTACAGCGCAAATAGTATTATTAATTTCAGAAGGTTTTCTAGAAATTGCTCCATTTCTTAAACCTAAGTATGAGGAGGAGATTCACATTATAGGAGATGAAATTCCGGTAAAAGAGATTTTGTTTGAACAAAAAGAAACAAAGCCTCCACCAAGATATACTGATACATCTTTACTCAAATTAATGGAAAAAAACCATCTTGGAACGAAATCAACAAGACCAGTTATTATAAAGTTATTACTAACCCGTAAATTAATTGAAAGAGCGAAATATCATTATTTCATAACAGATCTCGGTAAATTTTTGATTCAGAACTTAATTGAAATATGGTTACCGTTTTTAAAGCCCGATTTTACTAAAGGAGTGGAAGAAAAACTTGAAGAAATTAAAGTTAAAAAAAATTCAATGAATCATGTTATAAATGAGGTAAGAAACGAGTTTTTACAACTATTTGATAAATTCATAATAAATAAGCATAGATTAATTTCTAAAATTGATAATTATAAAATGGAGTATATTATTCCACTAACTACGTCAAATTGCCCGTTTTGCAATAAAAATCCTATGAAATTCATTAATGCAAGAAATAAAAGATTTTTAGTTTGTTCTGATGAAAATTGTAAACAATTTTTATCCTTACCAAAGAATGGAAAGCTAGAATTATTAGATTCTATTTGTTCAATTTGCAATTTTAATATTTTTAGAGTTATTCTTAAAAAAAATAATAAAACCTATACTTATTATTTATGCCCTAAATGTTGGAATGACGATCATTCCAAATTTTGTTCTAATTGCAATGAATATAAAATTTTTAAAGGAAAATGCATAAAAAAATAAATTAAAT
>JAZGEW010000121.1:0-5119 GCA_036478875.1 Promethearchaeia archaeon
GAAACCCTGGGCCAGAGGGTGGGTGTTTTGCAGACGATTTTTATGTTTACATAAATATTCTTCCTATACCCTGTGATGGCGGTGGAGATAATGGTGATTTTGACCCTGAAACTGGCGGTGGTGAAGGGGGTACTACTTCTGGAGGTGGAGATGATGATATAGTTACAGCACCTAATACAGAGCCTGATGCTTGGAAAATAAAGAACTTTGAAAGTGGGACCTTAAATACAGAGGAAAGAAATTATTACAATTCAGATCCCGATATCAAAGGCACCATTGATAATTATCTTAAACTCAAAAACTTTTCTTACACTCCAAAACAAGAAGCAAAAGCTTCTTTAAAATTTGGAGAAAGTTTAAAGTTAAATTTTGAACAATTTAAGTGGGTTTTTGAAAATCGAAACAGCAAAGACTTAATTGACCTAAAAGAAGATTTAATTGATAGCTCTTTAGAGACTATTACGGCTTTTAAAATGAAAATAGATGCCAGTAGAGCAAAAAATGGTTGGAATTTCTTAAAAATTGGAACATTCCGTAACAGACCCTCTCTAAAATACAAAGCAACTTTTAATCCGAATCTAGGTGAAACTATGTATCTTCTAGAAAACGGTTTAGTACTCTACCAATCTTCAACTGAAAGAGTCATTAATAAAAAAGTAACACCAAACACCATTGCTTCTAGTGAGGTTACCACAGATGGGTATAACTACATTTATAATTACAACACTAAAACTTGGTATGAATATAGAATGCCACCAACTACACCAAATACTAAAGCAGACATAGATTTCTTATTAGATGCTTTTTGGACTGGCGTAAAAATAGCGGGCAGATATGCAACACCACTTGAAGATGTAATTATACTTATTGACGGCAAGGACTTTGATGGCGTAGAGCAAGGTAAAGTGCAAACTGCTGGGTTTATGATTGTTGGGTTTATTCCTGGTGGGAAACTTTTAAAGCCCATTAGTAAAGGAACAGGTAAACTTTGGAAAGTTATTATTAAAAATGGAGATAAGGTTATTACAAGAACCGTAAAAGAACTTACCGAAGAAACTTTACAACATTTTGATGAATTTGCACCGGGAACTAGAAATTTAATAGATGAAGCTCTAAGAAAAGGAGATATTCTTGATGATGAAATTATTATTGAAGTTGGACAGGAAATTGCCGATATATCTGCTAAAAAAGGCAGAAAATTAACTTGGGAAGAAGTTAAAGTCCTTTTTAAACGAGGAAATGATTTTAATGATAAAGCTAGTGATATTTATGAATTTAATGAAATAGTATTAGAAACAGGAAAGAGGTTAGATTCATATATTCCTGGATTAGAAATTATATCACGTAAAGCCACCACTTTAAGCAATATAAAACCAGAGACTTTTAAAAGTTACTTAAAAGAATTAATTACTAAATATCCAAAAGGAAGTATCTTAAATTCTAGTAAATTACCAAAAGGCAATAAATTAGTTGGAGATTATTTCTTAGAAATCCCGTTATCAAATAAGTCCTTTTTTGAAAGCAGCAGCACCTTACAAACCGTCTTAACACAATTTAATGTTGATAATAATATCCTTATTAAAATTAAATATTTAGCAGAATAATTATGAATTTAGAACCTTTATTTAAAAAAATCAACTTTGTTGATAGGTATCAAAAAATTTATGAAAAATATAATGATTTTGATAATAGATTAAGTACAAGTAATAAAAAAATGTATTTAGAAAAAATTAAGATATTTGATAGATCTGTCATCTATCATTCTAAAGATAAAATGTTCCAAGTAAATTTTAAATATAAATCTTATTCCCTTAATTTAGGATTATCTTTACATCATGGAATTGTTGAAGCAAGATTATTTTATATTAAAGATGAAGAGTGGTTAATCTATAATCGGTTTGATTTTATTTGTGAAAAACTGCTAAACGGATTTAGAGAAAAATATAATATACCAAAATACAGATCAGAAGAAGAATTAGAAGACATTTTAAAAGAAATCTTTTCTATCTATGAAGATTTGAAGAAAGAGTTTATAAAACAATATAATTAATATTATAGAGGCAGTTTAAAAAATTAAGCTGCCTTTATTTTAAATTAGAATTATGAAAATAAAAATATTAATTTGTAAACTTTTTTAAGGCTGAGACAGTGAAAAATTAAAGAACGGCACAAGCAAGATGCTTGCGTTAGCTGGAGCATCATATTATCCCTTTTAATTTTAGAACCTCTAGTTTAGTTCAAAAAGCAGCAAAATCAGATAAAGTGTTTCATATTAGTGAAAAATTAAACGGTATTCCACTGCCTTCGACTAACCATTTGACGGGTCATCCAGCATATAGTACTAAAATTCAATCAATTATTAATCAACTTGATTTAATTGCAGGAAATAATAACAGTAAAGCATACGATGAACTTGAAAAGTTCATAAGTTATCTAGAAGTATTAATTAAAAACAATACTGACAAAAATTTAGGCGAAATAGCAAATTTGATTAATTATTAATTTATGAAATATTACAAACTAACTAATAGTATGAAAACTAAGGAAATTGGTGTTTATGCCCAAGTTGAAAGTATGCGTAATTTAGGTGATTTTAATGAGGTTAGTGAAATTGCATATTTAAATCCTATAAATTTAGAATGGGAAATACCTGAACTTGTCATGCAAAAAAAAGCAAAAGCAACAACATACTTACATACTATTCCTTTTTCAAGTGTTATCTTCTTAGTTTTTAAAAAGTATTTTATTAATTTTTTAATAGATTTTAATATTAAACATTTTAATCATTGGCCTTTAAAAGTGCATCATAAAAATCAAGTTTTAACAGATTATGAATTATTTCATTTGTCTTATCCAACGGATGTAAAGAATATTATTAAATACAAACAAAGTGATTTTGTGGTATTACCAAGAAGAGGCTGGGACGAAAACACCATTACAAAACCAGTTGAAATTTTAGATTATGAAAGTTATATTAGTTTAAAAGAAGTACTAAATGAATCCAATGAAAATCTAACTATTAGGTACACTAAATTAATTTTAGATTTTAGTAACGAAACAGATGATTTAATACGGTTTATAGATGTGCCTTTTAATATTGGTTATTATGTCTCAGAAAGATTAAAAGATGCTATTGAAAAAGAACGTTTTACTGGTATGAGGTTTCAAGAAATTGAAGAAATGGATAAAAGGATAAAAGGATAAAAGGATAAAAGGATAAAAGTAGTTTATTAATTCAAAAAGTTGCCAAATTAGATAAAGTGTTTCATATTAGTGAAAAGTTAAATGGAATACCCATTCCTTCAACAATCACTTAACAGGGCATAATCATTATAATAATGTAGTAGGAAATATTCTAAATGGATTTAATCCAACTGCTAGTATAGATGAAGCGTATGATTTTGTTTCTGGATTTTCAAATCACATAAGAACTTTAATTACTAATAATTCAACTTTAAACTCTGGTCAAATAGCAGATTTAATTAGTTATCCATAAAATGAAATATTATAATTTAATATCAAGTAGAAATAGAAAAGAAGTTGGTAAGAAACCTCAAAGTGAAACAGGAAGTCAGGGAGATATACAGCAAGATTTTATGCCTTGGGAAGGTAAAATAGATTTTGATTTCAAATTACCAGAGCCTTTTCTTGAAAAGAAAGCAAAACAAGTTTCATTTTTGGATGTAGCATTCATCCATTCATACAGGTTTTTAGTATTAGATGATAGTTTGTTAAGTCTTTTCAAAGACTTTAATATTGGTAATTATCAAAATTGGAAAATAAATGTTTGGCAAAACAAACTGCTAATAGAGAAATATAATCTATTTCTTATAAATGACACAAAACAAGGAGAATATATAGACTTTTCGAAAAGTGAATTCTATTCTAAAAAACTAGGAGATTGGAATAATTCAAGTGTCCAAAAACCTATTTTTGTTAAAGATTATGATGAATATGTTTCTGAAAAAGAAGAATTAAGAAAAGACAAATTAATGCTACTTCATAAAAAAGTCACTCTAAATTTAAGTAAAACAAATGAAGATATGTTTAGAATTATTAATGCTCCTCCAGGAGGTTATTTTGTATCGGAAAAACTGAAAAATGCTATAGAGGAAAATGGGTATACGGGTATTGAATTTAAAGATATTTCTGAATTAGATAAAAGAATTGAAGTAATTTATTAATGTTAACGAAGCATATGATTTTGTTAGTGGTTTATCAAATCATGTAAGGGATTTAATAACGGCAAACCCAACTTTGAATTCTGGTCAAATAGCAAACTTAATAAATTATCAATAAAAGCATGAGATATTACTGGCTGACAAATAGTATTGACACTAAAATTATAGGTAGATATGACCAATCAGAAAGTGCTTATAATGCATCTCAACTATATGATATTGGAGAGAATGGGGGGATTCTAAAAGATTTTATTGTTCCCGAGCCCTTTGTTCATTCTAAAGCTAATTTAACGAGCTATTTAAGCTGTGTTCCTATAAGTAACATTAAGTTTTTAATTTTAAAGAAAGAATTAATTGAGTTCTTGAAAGATTTTAAAATTGATAGTTTTCAAACTTGGAATATGAAAGTTCATTATAAGGATAGGATAATAAAAGATTATTCTTTATTCCATTTGTATCAATCAAGTCAGGGAAAATATGTTGATTACAAAAATAGTGAGTTTTATGTTGGGAACATTAAAGACCATAAGTGGGTTGGTGAAACAATAAATGTTTCTGACTATAAATTTTTTTTAAGTACTATAGAGATTTTAAGAAATCAAAAATTAATATTAAAGGGGAGAAAACTTGTTTTTAATTTTAGTGAAGCTACTGAGGATTTGATTAGAATAACTGATACGCCACCAATTGTTGGCTCAAAAGGTTATTATATTTCTGAAAGACTGAAAAGTGCTATAGAGGAAAATGGATATACAGGTATGGCTTTTAAAGAAATCGATAACAGAAAAAGAATAGAAGTAATTTATTAAAACATGCAGAACTACGTAGAATATATGAAGGGAATAATTTAGTATCTGAACCACTATCTGTAATACAATTCAATTATTTGAAATCCTTATGGGATTACTATAGAGGAATTTCTCCACCCAGCAAAGTGA
>JAZGEW010000122.1:0-37294 GCA_036478875.1 Promethearchaeia archaeon
TATACTTGTACAGCTGTTGCTCAAATTATACTTGAAGGAAAATTCAAAGAAAAAGGAATCATTCCTCCAGAACTATTAGGAAAACATTCAGAAGTCTATCACCAAGTTATTGAATACTTAAGGAAGAGAAATGTGATATTTAAGGAGACTATCGAAGAAATTGTGAAAATATAAGACTTAAAGAATGTTCATTCGAAGTGTTAATTCTCGATAAATGCTCAGAGTTTAGTATTGAAAACTGCATTTTTAAATTAAGACTTGATATTGCAAACTGCCATTCCTATGATATTGTTCATCAGGCATCTGAAATTTCATAATCGCTTGAATAGAACCCATTTGTAATTCCAGACCAAGTGGTAAGGTTGTTTCTTTTATATATACAGCAAAAAATTTCTTTTTTTTATTTAAAGCAAAATTAATTTCATTTCGGACGTTTATAGATTCAATTGATTGAGGAGATATGAAAACCAAAAAGGTTGAACAATTATTAATCCCCACTCCGATTTCTTCAGGCTATTCATTTGCAGGTTGAATACCTTCATATCTTAAAAGTTTTCGGGCTTTCCATTATCCGTTTTTTTATTTAATTATTTCTCCTAAAAATCTTATCCTCTATCCGGAGTAACGAGATTGATTTCGCATGTGATCTCATTTCAAATGAAAAGGTTTCACAATTAAAAGAAATTAGATGATTCATTCATTTAGTATTTTTTATTTTTCTAATATTCCTATACCCAACTACATTATCCCGAATAAATAATTTAAAAGGATTTTTGCTCTTTTTATAATCTTCAAGAATTTTAATTAAGATAAAATGTTCTGGTATATAATAAATCTCTCTATATTTCTCTCCAATAGTTTCTGAGTATTGGTATTGTTGCAAAACAAAATCTCCCCGAAAATGGTATTTTTTAAGGAAAGCTATAATCTTGTGAATATCCTCAGGTTTCATTAGATTGCCTACATAAGTGGTTCTGATTTCGAAATCGATCTCTTCGTGTTTATTTACAAGGTTAATTGTCTGAATTATAGATTTCGGGTCAATTACATTTCCCGTAATCTGTTTTAACCTCTTTAGCTTTAATGGTCCTTTTAAATCTAAAGCAATCCTATTTACATAAGGTAAGAGTTTTTCAATGATTTGTGGATTTGTGCCATTTGTATCAATACTTATATATTTATCAAGTTTTTTCAATTCTTTACATAAACTTAACAAATCATTTTGAAGAGTGGGTTCTCCTCCACTGATGCTTACACCACTTACCAATAAATTACTCTTAACATTATCTATTAATTCATTTATTCCAATATCTCGCCCTACTTCCTTATTTAATAAATGTTTATTATGGCAAAATCCACAACTCAAATTACAACCTACAGTGAAAATTACCATGCTTGAACGATGAGGAATATCTTTTGTCGATATATCAATTATTCCCCCGATCCTCATATCAGAATCAATACTCCTTTTTAATTAAAACTTCAACTTGATCTAATGGTAAATTAAATGGTCCCGGAATTTCTAATTTAAGAGATGTAAGTGCTGCAGCATATTTTAATGATTTTTCAGGATTTTTTTTAATTCTAGATCCCAAATAACTAATAAAAGCAGTATCCCCTCTTCCAGTCCTTCCTAATGAGCTTTTGTTCTTCCAAGGGAAAAAAAAAGATTTATCGGATAGAAAAACTGATATCCCTTTTTCATGAGTTATTAGGATCTCATTTGGACCAAATTCAATTAATTCTTTACCTGCACCGTTTACATTCTGATGACCAGTTAAAACTTCTGCTTCAGTTTGATCCAGTTTTAAAACGCTCGTATTGGATAGGATCTGTTTTTTTTCTTTAAGAGATAAACTAGAATAAGATACTTTGCTTTCATTTCTAAATCTTATAAATCCTTGTATATCAAGACATAGATTTCTAGGATACTTACTTTTAACATACTCAAGTAATTCTAAATCAATTTCTCCCGCTATAATTGGACCAATAACAAAAAATTTAGTATTTATATCTGGAATTTCTTCTTTTTTAAATATGCCTGCAAAACCTAAAGGCTGATAATCTCTATATTCCATATTTTTTGATGAATAAATATTTTTTAAACCTGAAGTTTGTCTAGAGGGGTAAGCGTAATATTTTATCCCATTCTTCTTAAAAACATTTAATAACTCAAAGTCTGTCTCACTTAATCTTGTAATAATCGTTATTTTAAGACCCATGTGACTACCTGCTACTGCACCATAATAAACAGCACCACCTATTGATTTATAGCTTTTTCTATCAATTTCGATAATATCTTTAGCTAGATGTCCTAAAATAACTATGTCAGCGCTTTCAATATTCATAGATATGATTATAAAATAATTAAGTAATTAAGAAATTAATGGTTAGAAATATAAAAACCTTCTAAATTTAGACTTAGATTCTTAATAATAAATATAGTGGAAATTCTATTCAATAATAAGATTCTTTTATTGAAAAAATTCTATAACTTTGTTCAATAATAAGGTCTTTTATTGAAAAAATTAAATTCTTATAGAATTTTTTATAGACAAACTTAATATTTATTATCATAAGGTTTTTTAATGGGTTTTAATTTTCAATTACAAATTAGTCTAACTGATTTAAACATTTTAATTGGGTAAAGGTCTTATTATGATTTTTGAAGATTTAATTGGATTGTTAAAAAAGAAAGGTTTTAAAGATACACTGGCAGTTCTTATTAACCAAAAGGACTACAAAACGGATAAACATACTTTTTATAATGAATTAAACAAGTTTTCATATTACAACTCATTTTTCAGAGTAAAAGAAGATTTAATCAAAAAGGGACTCATAGTTATCGAGAATACACGTAAAGTAAAAACCATCAAATTAACAGAGAAAGGCTTAGAAGTTTACAATAAATTAAATGAAATAAACGATATGGTTAAAACCTAACACCCTTATTTTTTTTCGACCTCTAATTTCTATAGAAATGTGTTATTTTTGATATTAAAAAAATTAATTGTGGGACCTCTTGGTACTAACTCCTACATATTTGGTTCAAATGAATCAAAAGAAGTCGTTATTATTGATGTTGGCGGAGAACCTGATACTTTTATTGATATAATTGAAGAAAAACTACATGTGAAGCCCATTGGTTTGTTGTTAACGCATGGTCACTATGACCATACTCTAAAACTTGGAAAATTGTTGAGATACTTTAATATTCCTTTAATGTATAATAAAAAAGAATTTGATTCTGGAATTTATACCCATAAAAAAGCAGATAGATGGCTTTCAGAAGGAGATTCTATTGAAATTGGAGAAATGACTCTAAATGTTCTTGAAACTCCAGGGCATTCTCCTGGTGCATTATCATACTACTCAAAAGAACCAAACGAATTTGATGGTCAAACGATTGGTGGAATAATCTTTACAGGCGACCTAATTTTTCGACATAGTATTGGTCGATCCGATTTAAGAGGAGGAGATTCAAAAATTTTATTTTCAAGCATAAGAAATAAAATTATGTATAATCCAGAGATTTCAGATAATTTTTTGATATTTCCTGGTCATATGGATAGTTCTTCAGTAGGAGAAGAAAGAAAATTAAACATGTTTAAGAATTATTTCTTATAATATTTATTTAGAAGTTTATCTAAATTTTTAAAAAGATTAAATATATATTTATATTAAAAAATAGTATAAATGCTGAAATATTATGATTAATCGCCAAGAAGTCAAAAATATTATAAGAAGATTCGAGGAGCGCGAGGGAATTCGTGGTGTTATCATCTGTGATTCGTCAGGTTTGCCGATAGATTCAAACTTAGAAATAGAAGTTAGTGAATCTATTGCGGCTTATGTCACATCACTCATTGGAAAAGGTAAACAAGTGGTAGAAGCGTTAAATGAAGGGAAGTTAAATTTTATTCGTCTTGAGACGTCATCTGGTGAGACAATGATAGCTTTGGAAGAGCAACTAATTTTAATTATATTGAAATAAATTGTTATTTTTTCACTTTTCCTTTTTTATATATTTGATAAATTTAAATTCCTTAGACTCTATATTTAATCTATATACTTATTTAAGGTAGTTTCTTAACCAATTTCAGAATTCAAATTTATTCAAATTAATTTGTTGAGATTATGTATTATGGTTGATAAGAAAGTTCTAGAACAGAAATTAGCAGAGCTTATGGACATTGTTCCAGAGACAGAAGGATTAATTGCTGCAGATGTGAGTGGAAAAGTATTAATTGGTCAAACAATTACTGATATGGACCATGGAAAGATTGCTAAGGCATGTGCTGCAATAATAAAAGATTCTAATAATTTGGGTAAAGATATTGGGAAAGGCGGTTTGAAGACGACAACTATCGAATTAGAAGAAGGATTTGCTGTGTTAGTGGGTTCAGAGAATTCTATTTTAATTGCGTTAGCTGGAGCTGATGCAAGAAGTTCTCTTGCTCTTCTAAAAAGAAACCTAATATCAATATCTAATTTATAATATAATTTTATTTTCTCTTTCTCCTTTTTTAAAAGAAATAAGTAAAAATTAAGAGAATAATTTACTTTTAGTTAGGTCTTCTTCTTTTTATCAGCTAATCCTCTTTCTTCTAGCAAAGAATCTAAATCTGTAGGCTTTTTCTCCTTATCCTCTTTAGGTTCTTCCTTTTTCTTTAGAGTTTTTTTAGGTGGAGTGGGTTTTTTCAATTCAGATACAGAAACATATCGTTCTCTTCTTGGTTTTTTTTTAGTTGGTTCTTCAATAGGAGTTTCAATTCGTTTTTTAGTTTTCCAAGCATACATTACTGCAGCTATCCAGATTACAGCAAAGATAGCTCCAACGATAAGTACAAAATAATTTATGAAATAATCAAAAATGGGAGGATCATTAAGCGGGAATGAAGCCTCTGCGGTAATTGTTTTGCTCTCATTTGTCATTGTATTTTGAGCTGTAATTGAAATTAAAATTTCTAGGTTGTTAATATTACCAATATCTATTTCTACAATGAAATTAGTGCTTTCTTCTGGTGAAAACTGCTCTAATTTCAAAAAATCAATTGTTATTATTGAGTAAGATAAATTATAATTAAATTCAATAGATATATTTCTCAAGATTCTCAAATTAGACTCTCCAATATTTCTAAGAGTAATTGTCATCGTTGCTCTTCTATTTCGGTAAACAAGATCTGAATTTTTATTAATGGATATTGAAATATTGTTAGATTGAGGAATAACATTAATTGAAACATTTTTTGAAACCCCATTAATGTTATCTCCATTCCATGATAATCTTATTAACAAATTTCCTTCAATATCAATTTGTTGAGTATTTATCATAAATGTTGTAAAGCCATTTGAATCAGTAAAATCTGACCCTAAGTTAACCCATGAATTGGAATCATAATATTGATAAATAACATTTTTATTTACTAATTGTTCTCCAAATTCAGTAACCAATATTGAGTTAATATTAAAGGACTGTCCTTTAATAGGATTTTCAGGATTAATCGAAATATTTGTAAATTTACTATTTAAATTTAATGAGAATTCCTTAGTGCATTGTTTATAACTGCTTACATAATTTCTATCAAAAACATTTACTAAAACTGAGGTATTATAAGGGAAATAGAGACATTCATCTCTGTTAAAGATGTTAAAAAGATTCTCATTAATCATTTCTTCATTTATTTTTAACCCTAGAATATGACCTTCATAATTATTGCTTGTTTCACTACTAAGTAATGAAAAATGACCAGTTTCATATGCTCCAATATCATTATCATCAATAAATACTGTAATCAATGTTTTAACGCCTGCTAATCTTATAGGATTATTTTTTCCTGCCCACACATTAGTAGTAACATTTAAATCTGGAATTTTTAAATTCATGTCAAATTCATAAGTATCATCGGGGTGTCCAGAAACTTTTAATGAAACATTATTAGTTGTATTTTCCGTTATAATCCATTCTTCATTTGCCAATGATACAAGTTTTACATTTATTTTTGCATTAACGGGTAAAATTTCATATAAATTTTTGATTGTTACTTTAACATTTACGATTTCACTGGGATTTATAATATTTTGACTTTGTTTAAAGGAATCAATTAATATTGGTAGTTGTTGATCTCCTATTTCATAAATCAATTGAGTATTTATATCATAATCATTAATCGGGTAAAAATTTGGTCTAGAAATACCCGTAGTTTCATTAACAGAGGCGATTAAATATGTATAATTTTGGTAGACTTTTTCTACTTTTCCATCGACAATGTTTTTATTTAAATTTGAATAGTACTCCAAATCATATAATTCAGCCTCATAAGTGTCGATATATAATATTATTTCTTTACATCCTATTGCTGAGCCATTACACCAGAAGAATCCTAAATGGTATTCTCCAAAAACATTGAGGGAATTTGTTAAGTTTAGAATTGTTTGATTACCAAATTCGTAAAGTAGTGTGGAGTCATCAATAATACCATCTGAAGAATTTAATTGCGCCTCCAGAAACCGTGTACCATTAGGATAAAAAAGAGTAGCATTTATATCACCGCTTATAGGTGCTTTAAATTGATGATCTTGGATCTCTGCTGAAATAGAAATATTATCTCCATACATAAAACCATTTGTTTCCCATAATGTTCCATTATAATTAATATAACTCTGCATTTTATGAATAAAATTGTAGCTTGTGAAATGAAGGGTGTACAACCCGCTTGGATTATCAGTACTATTAAGAACAGCAACCCTGAATTTACTAGGATCATCTATTAAGACAGTCTGTCCACCTGTTTGATTAAGGATTTCTTCACTATTAGGATTTGTTAAATTATCAGCATTAAAATAATTATCATATACAAACCAGAATTCAAGAAGACTCCAATTAATAAACTCTTGATCACTTTTATTTAAATTATATTCTAATACCCATTCAGGATCACTATTATAAGTTACACTATAAGTAGCTGAAACATTTTCAACCCAGTATGCATTCACAGAATATGATACATTAAATTCGAAGCCTTTGATATTGGTTTTATCCCATAAAAGATTAATAGTAAAATTATTTTCGCCTCCATCATTAATTGGAGTTGTAAAATTATGAATCCATCGACCTACACCCCATGTTAAATATGAACTTCCATTATAAGGGTAAGAGTTAATCTCTAAATCTTCTATAGGTAAATCTTGAATTGTTAAATTATAGGTACCACTAACATTGAAATCTGATGGCATATATCCTCTTGTTACATTTAATGTAAATAGACTAGCGTCTAATTGTCCTGAGGTGTAAGTATCACCATCAGTTTCAATTACTTTTTTAGCATTACTCCAATTTTGTCCATCATCTACAGTTGTTTTTAGCTGATGTTCCGTATTATCATCTGGATAATCAAACCATGGAAGCGTAACAAGACTATAAACATGTTTTGAACTATTAGACTTAATTACGATAAAATAATTAGACAGGTTCAGATCACCTGTATTAATAATGTCAAATTTAAAGTATGTGTAATTATCTCCAGTATAAGAATCCACCTCAATTTTATCTATCAGATCATTATCATCTGGCTCTAAGTTATTGACTCTTAAATTAAGTTCAGTCCTTACAATGGTAGTATTAGCTCTATATAATGTTATATTAAAATGCGTATCGGCGGCTTCTATAAGATTGAGAGTTCTTATCCATACATTTAAGCCATGAACGGCAGATTCTAGTCCCTTTAAGTCAAATTCTAACGCAACATAACTTTCATTAGTTATCGGAAGGTCGAACGCGTATGTGGACTGTAAATCATATTCATGTAAATGTACATAAAAATAATCTTGATCCCACCTCTCAAAAATAAACTGAATATCAAAAACATTTGATAGATTAATGAAATTTAAATTTTCATTAATTATATGCTTTCTTACTTCTTGACTAGTTTCACTCCTATTATTAATAGGTAGTGAAGATATAACCTCTTTCCATTTAGAGTTCGTATAATTTTTAATTTTTAATGTTAAGTTCGCATTCTTTTCAATTGTGAAAAGCATAGGTGAAATTAAAGCTAATATTTTAGTTCTATTAAATTGTACAAATCCTTTGTTTTGTATTTCAAATTCAGTATTAGTGAAATTAGCTGAGATTGTAAAATTAAGTACTCCATCAGTTGCATTTAGATCAATATAATTAACTAGATCATCATCTGTTAAATCACCTAAACCTTCTGGAATCCAAGAGCCATTATGGATAGTAATATCTGAATTACTTGTGTTAAAATCAAACGAGATAAAATTGTCTGCATATAAAGCGTCATCATCCTCTATAACATAATCTGTTGTATAATTATTTTGAAATGAAAAACTAAAATTCCCATACGTAAGAAACATCTCTTCTGAAGCATCCGAAGGAATTTCGAAATAATCTTGATTATCATTTAAATTTTGAGTTACATTATTTACATTAATTCTTACTTCTTGATCTACACCAGAACCCGTAATTGTGTCGCTTAAATTTAGATTAGAACTTATATTAATTTCATCTAATATTCCTTCCTTAGATGTATTATTATTCTTATCACTTTGGTATAAATCAAAATTGTTTAAGATCAGCACATTAGATAAAAAAATTGTAATGATAAAGAGTGAAGACAATAAAATGCTTTTTATCTCTTTTTTTCGTCGAATCAACAAAACAACCGTAATCTCTAATTTTTGATTATAAAATAATTTAAAAGTATTAAAGTTTATTAGTGAGCGTTAGGATATAACAAAATATTTTAAACTTTCAAATTTTTCTTAAATAGAAACAGGATTTTTTATTATAAAGGGAATTTACATGAATGAAGAGCAAATTCTTAATGAAATTGAGAGTGCTTCAGAAGAATATATCGAATTTCTAAGAGAATTAATTCAAAGTGAATCATACAATCCTCCTGGAAATGAAAAAAATGTTGCATTAAAAATTAAGAAGTATCTACAAAATGATGGGATTAATTGTGAAATTTATCCTTTTGGAGAAAATCGTGCCAACCTAATTGCTACACTAAATGACAATTTTGAGGGGAAAAATTTATTATATAATGGGCATATGGATGTTGTTCCGCCCGGTTCAGAAGAAGAATGGAAGTATCCTCCTCTCTCTGCTGTTATTAAGAGAAAAAGAATGTTTGGTCGAGGAACAGTTGATATGAAGGGGGGAACAGCAGCTATGGCTATTTCTCTAAAAATTCTGAAAAAAATCGGTATTAAGACTTCTGGTAATTTAATTTTTAATGCTGTAGCTGATGAAGAGGTTGGCGGTATTTTAGGAACAAATTGGTGTCTTGAAAATTTATTAAAATCAAAAAAATGTGATTTTGCTGTAATAGGAGAACCAACAGGATTTAATCCTTTACCCAAATTAATTTCTCTTGGAGAAAAAGGTCGGATTTCTATAAAAATAATTACAAATGGAATTTCTGGTCATGCTTCGGTACCTTTTTTAGGAGTAAATGCGATTAATATGATGAATGATATAATTCAAAACCTAAACAAATTGGATGAATATATCCCAAAAATCAATCCTCCATTATCTAAAGACGAATTAGAAGAATTAATAAGCGTTCTTTTTCCTAGCAGAGATCAATTTGATAGATTTTTAGCCGAACAACCTTTACTACAAAATGTAATAAAAGCTTGCACTCAATTTACGAAAAATGTAACGATGATTAAAGGAGGGATCAAATCTAATATTATTCCTGACCAATGTGAGTCAGTAATTGATTTTAGATTGTTACCAGGACAAAAAATTGAAATGGTTTTAAATGGTTTGAAGAAACTAATAAATGAATTAGGATATCAAATAAAAAATGAACCAACGGGGCTTCCTGAGGAGGTTTTTGTATATTTAGAGGTAATTGATAAAGGTGAAGCATCATACTGGAAAGATTGGAAAAATTCACAAACACTAAAAGATTTTTATAATATTGTAGAGCAAAATTATAAGAAGAAGCCGTTTTATTTCCTATTCCCAGCAAGTGCAGATACAAAATACTATCGAAACACTAACTTTTGCCCATCGACAATTATGTTTGGTCCCGGAAATGGAAGCCTTGCGCATACAATTAACGAATATATAGAAATCCAAGACTATATCAATGCAATTAAAGTATACACTCTATTTGCCTATAATTTTTTAAAGAGTTAACACAATTTAAAATTGATATAGAAATTTATAAGATTTTACTTATATTATCTTATTAAATCTCAATAAATATGGAAGTTAAAGAAATCCTTTGCCTGATATAAAAATAGAAGATACAGTTATTCTTTTAGATACTTCTAGATCTATGTTGAGAAAAGATTTTAAACCAAATAGATTAGTAATTGAATTACAAACAGCCAAAAATTTCATTCAATCGAAATTATCAATAGATATGAAAGATAGAATATCTGTTATAACATTTGGAGAAGTTTCTAAGAAATTAATTGGTTTTGCTTTCGAAGAGGATAAATTAATTAAATCGCTAAAGAAAATTCAAATCTCAGGTCGAGGATATTTACATGAAGGAATTGCCTTTGCCTTACAAATTCTTGTCGAAGAGATGAGAAAATTAGGAGGAAAAATCCCTCGTATATTTATCATTACTGATAACAAATTAAGCGTTGATACTAACAAAATAGAAAAAATAGTTAATATAGCAAAAGGTTTAGGAGTATTTATTGATGCTTGTCAGTTAGGTGGAACTCAAGATTATGAAAAAAATTCCTTAAAAAGAATTACACAACATACTGGAGGAGAATATGGATACTTTACCAATTCTAAAGCTATAATTAACGCGGGTAATGCCTTTGCTTCAAAAAAAGATGTTAGGGAAACAACTGATTATTTTTCTCCAGAACAAAAAGATAAAATTGCGCCACTTGTGAGTGAAATTGCATTACCATTAAGAAGACCATCCTTATTAGATATTAGATTAATGGTGAGAGGTAAAGGTAAAGGACAAGAGAAATGTCAAATTTGTCATTCCGTTAAAGCAGCAGTTACAGGAGCAGATTTCTATAGTGAAGGACGCTTCTGTCCTAGTTGCGATCGAGCAATGCATCTTTCTTGTGCCGCTATGTGGGCGAAAAAAACCGAGTATAAGGATAATGTATTTCGTTGCCCTTTTTGTTTTTTCTTATTAGAATTACCAAGAGCGGCTTTAAAATTAGTGAAAGAAAAAACAGCCGAAACGCAAGAAATAATAGTTATTGATGAAGATGAAAAACCTGATACAAAAATGGCTTTAATCCCTAATGAAAAAATAGATAAAATCGACTCATCATGTTCATATTGCCATAGTATTTTCTTAGGTGATTTTAAAGTGTATCAATGCGAGACATGTAATTCATATTATCATGAACCTTGCCTTGAAAAAATGAAAAAAGAAATTAAAGCGTGTAGGTATTGTGGAGCTAAGATAATTTTATAACAACTAAATATTTATTCTTACATTGTTTAAATTATTTAAAACATTATTCTTTTTATTAATAAATTCAAGTAGAGAGGTCGTCTAAATTGGTTGCTACAAAAAAATTTAAATGGGTTGTAACATCAGCGTGGCCATATGTGAATGCTACACCACATTTAGGTAATTTAATTGGAAGTACACTTTCAGCAGATGTATTTGCAAGGTTCTTGAGAATGAAAGGGGAAGAAGTAGTGTTTGTTTCTGGATCAGACTCTCATGGAACACCTGTTTCCGTAGAAGCAAAAAGATTAAAAGTTCCTGCTGAAGAGCTAGCATTTAAATATCATAATATTATTAAAGATTTGCATGAAAAATGGCAAATTTCTTTTGATAATTATACGATAACTCATAATCCAACCCATATTGAATTTGTACAGAAAATTTATTTAGATATAGAGAAAAATGGATATGTGTTACAGAAAGAGATAGAATCACTTTATTGTGAAAATGATAATTTATTTTTACCAGATAGATTCGTTGAGGGAACATGTCCTAATTGTAAAGAGGACGGTGCAAGAGGTGATCAATGTGATAAGTGCCAGAAACTACTCACACCCGTAGAATTGATTAAACCAAGATGTGCGATTTGCGGATCAGCTCCAGTGTTTAAGAAGACAAGACATTGGTACTTAGATTTGCCAAAATTGCAGGATAGATTAAAAAAATTAATTGAAGAAAACGAGATCATACCACCTAATGCTCGGAAGATGTGTTTAAATAGTATTACAAAAGGACTGCCTCAACGAGGAATTACCCGGGATCTTGAATGGGGAATTGGTGCTCCTTTCAAAGGGGCTGAAAACAAAGTTATATATGTATGGCTTGAAGCTGTGTTAGGATATATTACTGCCGTGAAAGAATGGGCTGACAAGTTAATTAATGATCCTGGCAAGTTTGATTATTTTTGGAAAGATCCTAACACAAAAACCGTCTTTTTTATAGGGAAGGATAATATAATCTTTCATTTAATTCTATTTCCGGGATTATTAATAGCTTATAATGAAGACAAGAACGATACTGATAAACTTGTACTACCATATAATGTCTCCTCTACAGAATTCCTGATGATGGGCAGTGAAAAGTTATCTAAATCAAGAGGGATTGGAATAGGGATCGATAAAGCTTTAGATTTAGCTCCTTTAGATTACTGGAGATTTTATTTGCTGTTTAATCGTCCAGAAACAAGTGATACCTCTTTTCTTTGGTCTGAATTTGAGAATAATATGAAAATCCTTAATGATAACATCGGAAATTTTATCCATCGGACTTTAACCTTTATAGAAAAACAATTTAATAGTAAAGTGCCTGAAAAAATAGAATATGATGCAACTGATAAAAAATTCATAGAAAAATTAAATATTATTGGTCTAGGTGTAGGAGAGAGTCTACTTAATTTTAAATTAAGAAAAGCAATAAGAGATATTGTAAATTTTGGAAAAGAAGGCAACATATATTTAAATGAAAAAGCACCCTGGCATTTAATCAAGAAAGATAAAAAGGCTACAGGGCATGTTTTTAATATTTGTGCTCAAGCAGTATATGCATTAGCAATTTTGTTTGGACCATTTATTCCAGAAACATCAGAAAAAATATTAACGTATCTAAATAAACCAAAATTAACAGAGTTATCATGGGATAGCATTAATGAAAACTCTATACAAGCAGGGGCAAGTATTAGAAAACCCAAACCTCTTTTTCAAAAATTAGAAATTGAGGAAATTAAAAATGAATATATAAATTTAAAAGAAGGAAAACCAAAAGAAGGTGAGAAAGAACTGATTTCTTATGAAGATTTTAAAAAATTAGACATACGAGTCGCTTTAGTTGAAGAAGTTGAAAAGGTTCCTAAAGCTGATAAGCTTTATAAACTATCTATTGATTTAGGAACTGAAAAAAGAACTTTAGTTGCTGGCTTAGCTGAACATTATAAAATAGATGATTTGAAAGGAAAGAAAATTGCAGTTTTAACAAATTTAGAACCAAGAAAATTAAGAGGAATTTTAAGTGAAGGAATGCTCCTTGCGGCTGTTGAAGGTGAAAATGTCTCAATATTAATTCCTGATAAAGATCTTCCACCTGGAGCGAGAGTTGAATAAATTATAGTTTTAAAGAAAATAAAGGATTCAACCGAGCAATAATGTCTCCAAGATCTAATTGAATTGTTTTAAGAATAATATCCCGCCCTCGATATTCAAATTGTAAATCACTTACATTCCTAATTATTTTTAATCTACTAATATTTGTTTTTAAGGACGTTACAAAGTATCTTTGGTCTTTATACTCTAAAATATCTAAAACATCTTTCATATCGGGAAAGGAATATCCCCCTCCATGTGGAAGAATACATGCATTTGTTAATAATTCTAAAAGTTCTAAATCTTCTGCTCGTTCCAATAGATTTACATTTTTTAATGTTGTCATAGATAAATTTCTTTTCCCCCGGAATAAGTATGCGGAGATATCTGCCCTGAGAGTTGTTGGAAAAATATTTGACTTAATTAGATCACAATTAAGATCAGTACAATTACTTCCCAAATACATATTATTATAGTCTTTTAAAAATTGGTGTGATTGATTGCATATTATTTTATAGCCATAATCAAATAAACTATCCGCTATAACTTGCCTTTTTATATTTGAAAACTCTATAGCTTTTTTGTTAAAATTGATATAATCTTTTGCATCTGAATCCATTAAGATATATTGCCTTCCCAATTTACTATTTTCTTCTATTGCCAGTTCTTTTAATGTTTGTGATTTGTCAATATAAAGTCCGATTCCGTATTTATCATCTCTGAACTCTGGTGCTGACCCATGAATTAAGAATATATATGGCGGAAGGTCAATATCTGATAAACCCTTCGTTTCAAGGCAATTAATAAAATGATTAGATATGTCATAATCCCAATTTATTAAAACTCCATCATGATAAAGTTCTTTTGATTTAATAGTGTCTATTTTTTTAATCAAATTGTAAGGATCAGGTAATTCTTCTAAACCACCAACTAGAATACCGCAACAATTGGGTTTTATATTAAGAAATATTAATTTATCATTTCCATCTCCCCAATTCAATCTTCCTCCATAACCTAACCCAGAATTCCATCTAAATTGGTTTCTAGAGATAGTTTCATCGGGAGAAGAAATAAAAGTTGCCTTTGGGTCAAATCCATAATTTTCTTGAATAAGTTGGAACTGAGCTAAGCCGTATTTCATATTTGCCTTACATAATTTCGATGTTGCATCATTTAAACCAGTTGAAAAAATGAAATGACTCGCTCTATCTAATAAATCTATCTTTGAAAGTTCCGAAATATTTGGAGAGAGGATGGAAGAACCCATTTTATAAAACACAAAAATTTTGATCAAATTTAAATCAAAAACTATTATCTTGATCAAATACAGATTTAAATTTCTTTGCCTCTATAAAAAAAATTATTTAGGATTTATATCTTCGAACAACATTTTGAAAGGCGATAAGAACTTCTTTTCGTTGTTTTAAGAAATCTTCATCTCTTAAATTCCATCTTTGTCTTATTTCCTCTTCCCAGTCTGCAATCTCAATAATTTTCTGTCGCAATCATGAGCCCTATTTTCTTAGCCAAATTCTCATCCGCAAAATCATTTGAGTTCTTTAAAAGTGATTGAAGTTTTTTTATATTCTCTAGTGATTCTGGAAACTTCTTTAATGGATTATCAAATAAACTAATAGAAACAAGCTCTGGCAGTCTGAGAATTGAGCTTGGAACTATTTCTAATCTATTATCTGCTAGATATAAGGAATTGAGTGATCTAAGGGCTATAAGAGAATCTGGCATTTTAGTAATTTCATTCCCACTCAAATCTAGGACTTTCAAATACTCTAAGTTTTCTAAAGATTAAGGAAGACTTCTCAATTGATTTCCAAATAAATACAACTCTTCAAGATTCTTGAAATTGAAAATTGATTCCGGAATCTTCTTAAGTTGACAATTTTTTAAAGAAAGTCTTCTAAGCGATACTAAATTTGATAGTGAGCCTGGAAGGGTGATGAATGGATTTCCGTCCAAATCGAGCGATTTTAAACACTTCAGATTATCAATGGAACCTGGAAGTTCCGCCAAACCGTTATAGCTTAGATTTATCTCTTTAATTCCTTCTAAATCAATTAATGAACTTGGAAAGGTCGAAATATTGTTATATTTAAGATCTAAAATATTAAGAGATCTTAAGGCTCTGATGGACTCTGGTAATTCTTTCAGCTTATTATACGATAAATTTAACTCTTGTAAAGATTCTAACTGACCCACCGTATCAGGAATTCTAGCTAAGTTATTAAATCCTAGATCTATCCTTTTGAGAGATCTTAATCTCCCAATAGAATCTGGAATGGATAATAACTTATTATTATGCAATATTAAAGTCTCAAGTGAACTTAGGTCTCCTATGGAACTGGGGAGTGTCTTAATACCAATAGGCGTCTCAATCTGAATATATAATTCTTTAAGATCTTTTAAAGAACCTATTAAATCTGGAATTATCCCTAAACCACAATTCTCGCATTTCTCTTTATATGGATAAGCATTTGAGTTAAATTTTTTTGGGCAATAATCTTCATTGTTATAGATCCTACAGTTAGTATAAATACCTATTGCCTTAATTCTATTCTTTCTTACAACTAGTTTATTGTAACACCAATCCTCATCTTCGTAATCAATTTTAGAAGTGATTTCAAACTCCTTTTTAAATATTCTCTCCAAATCCACGAGAGCGTTTACTTCTAGTTCTGGTAATGAAACTTCTTCTTTCCAACTCATATTTATCAGGTAAGTGATTATTACAAATTTCGATTTTCTTGATAAATAAAAAAAAATTTAAGTATTTAAAATTTAAGAGTAAATTGAATTATTGATTATAAAGATATTGATTAAGAAAGTCATTTAAAGACCTGTGGGCAAGAATATTTCTAGCTTGAGTGGGATTTATAGTAAACCACTGTTTGCAATAAAGGCGTACGGCATCACCGGCCTTAAGCTCTGAGCCCCGCTTCTGGAAAAAGACCACCCTCTCTCTTATTTGACTCGAACTATAGCCCTGCTTAAAACAGAGTGTTAGAATAGGAGCCACTATCAGTTTCCTTGCATTTGCCAAACTACCCCAGAACTTGTAAAGATACCTTTGTAGGCTTTGCAGAGAATTGATATGGAAGGTCTGATCTGCTCTTATCTCCTCTAACATTTCTCGTTCACTTAGTCCTTTAGCAATATAAGTAGATAAGGTGAATTTTATGTGATCTTCCAATGATTTACCACCAACATTTATAAATTCCCTAATATCAAGATGTGTTAAAGCTTGTGGATGTAATTTAGCTCCATGTAGTGAGAGAAAGCCTGCCCATGAAGAAACGCCATATTCTTGTTTAACAGCCCGTAATATTGTGTCTTTAGATATACCACGAGGGTTTTCTTGAGATTGAAACATTGAAGCAATTTCAGATTGAATGTTATAACCGCTTTCAACGTAAATCTTAACTAATTGACCTATAAAATAATACTTTGCATTTTTTAATAAAGAAAGGGGCTTGTTTTGAGGAGTGAGGGAATCTAATCTTCGTGTTAAGAACGGCCAATGATACCTAATATTATCATATATATCTTCTTTAGTAATCCCCAGATAATTTCTCTTAATGGAGAGAATATTAAGCATCTGATCATACTCACACCCTTTTTCTAAAAGTCCTTGAAGTTCATGAGGATTAATAAATACCCTAGGAAGTTTAATCTCAACACTTGTAGGGGGGTAGCTCTTTGCATGTCTACCTGCTGCACCAGAAGTATGATCGTAACCATAACGAGGATCTGAGGATCCTAGCTTGTTTTGCCATAACTGTTCCAATTTTTCAATAAGATTTCGGTCATGGGCAATATGCTCATTTGTACTACCGGATCTTAAGACTATTTCAATTGGAATCCATTGGAGGGTAGTTTTCACAAGATTCTTCCCTTTTTGTGTTAATAATTCCCTTATTCTTACTGTTATTGGATCTTTTAAGTCAAGCTGATTTATTGCTGTTGAGATATAATTCGATTTCCTTTTACCCAATGGATTTTCTGACCTACCAACCTTTAATTTTCCAGTTTCCCAGTCAATGATAAGATAGACAATACCAAAGAGCCCCCTTCCGTTATATTGTTTTTTATCTTTTTTACTATAGATTTTCATAAGCTCTTTACAAGTATGTGTAAAGATAGTAAGGCGACTTTCATAAGGTTGAATAGCATAATATTCATTTTCATTAATATTATCACGTATAGAAACTCGGCTGGCATACTGCTCTTCTCTATTAGTGGTATAAACAAGAACTTCGCTTTTACTTTTATAAATTCCAATCATCTCATTTTTTGAATCCTTTCGGATGAGAAAAGTAATTTCCTTTGGTTCTCTTACTGACTTTCTTATGGATAAATGGTCTCCCGATATAAAAGAATTTAAAGGACTACTTGACTTACCACCGGCATATACTAATATTTGAGTGGTATCATATCCTAAATCAGCAAAATAAAAGAGAGCGCCAAGTCGAGGATCTACTTTACCATAGAA
This sequence comes from Promethearchaeia archaeon, assembly GCA_036478875.1. GTDB lineage: Archaea > Asgardarchaeota > Lokiarchaeia > Sigyniarchaeales > SOKP01 > Loki-b32. Next base: position 18,060 of record JAZGEW010000122.1, read on the forward strand.
TTTTTGCAGACAGTATATTAAGTTCGTTCAAAATCCAATTACTTCAGTCTATCCCTTTATGTCATATGAGGGGAGAAGGCTAATCCAAAATAAATTTGGAATGCACCCCTCCACTAAGGTTTATAGAATTCTATTGACTCAGCCAATTTTACCATCTGACTTAGTATAAAGAATTATAATCGTGAGTTAATCAGATTTATATTATAAAATTCATTTAGGATAGAATTCCGAAGTAATCTTAGAAGCTATAAATATGGACACAATAACCATATTTTTATTATTCTTACTTTTTATTTTCTTTCTTAAATAAGAATATTCCTTGCTGCCCATCAATTACTTTTATTAATTGCTTTATTACATCTCCATGCTTTTTATAATTCAGATTTGAATTTAGTTACTCTATTCATTGGTTCTTAAATCATTTTTATAGGAAATGTTTGTTAGGACATGTCCTAAGACAAAAGACATTTTAATTAATATATCTCAGTATTATAGTGAGAATATTATGCACTATAAAGTTTTATGTGATGAATGTGATGAGGTTATGGTTGAGACGCATTCTGACTGGATAGAAGATGGTGAAACGTATGAAAAAACTCTTAAGTGTCCGAGATGCAGAAGACAAGTTGCTGTTGCCATCCCTTTTTATAGAGGAATAGAGTATTTCAAAATTGTGAGAAAGTATCCTAATTCTTTCTTTTTCTAACTGAAAAAGAGAAAAATATTATGATTCCTTCAAAAATGAATATAAATTTACTTTTCCTATATTTCGAGTTATAGACGCTTTTTTTTCAGCAACTAAGACTTTTAAATAGGTACTGACCGTATTTCGATGGAAATTTGTCTCATCTGCGACTTCTTGTATCGTAAAATCTTTCGGATAGTGCTCTCGTAAAACTTCTAATATTTTTGTAATTAAAAAGTCGACTCCATAATTTAATACAAAACATAATAAATCTTAGAAAACGATATTATTTTTAAAAAAATCATGTGTTATTAATGTTAGAAGAAGATTATTTTATAAATAACATAGTAAAAATATGATTAATCAAATTCGACCAAATTTTGAGAAATTAATCCAATTATTCTAAAATTGATTTAATTGATAAGAGATATGTTTAAACCAAAAATAATTCATAAAAAATGGGAAACAATAGGTGGGTTGGTTGTATTTGAATTTCCTTGCCTATCCAAAATTTCAAACCTTGAAACTGAAATATCTGAAGAAAATTGTCAAAATTGCTCTCACTTTAGTGAATGTGAAATTTGGATCGATAATGATTTTTTAGACTTTTATGGCAAACATCCATTTTGTAGAAACCATAAAAATCCAATCCCTTATAAAAAATGTAATGAGACTTTATCTCGTGGTTATGTATATAAATATTGGTTAATTAAAGATTTTACTACAATATTAACTCATTCAGAGGAAATTGAATTCTTAGAAGATGCATTATACCTGTGTTGCTCTTGCTATCAATCATATTTAAGAGATAACCTAAATAAAGATTAAATAAATTTTTAATGTCACAAATATTCAAATAAAATTTTTAAATCCCTAACTCAAAAGGTTTTAACATAAAACTTTACTGATATCTGTTACTGACCATTTCGGATCACTTTCATAGTTCTACATAGACTCTCTTTCTTAAATTTAATTTCTTTTTCAATTTTTTATGCACTAATCCAATAAGTACTATAGAAGGAATATCTAATAACGTAATTTCTAGAGATTTTTCATGCTTAACTTTGTTTCTTCGAATTAGATCCAAATGTATAAATTGGTAAATATATTTTCTAAGACTTGCTTTACCGTGGGGAATTACAGAATAGTCTCTACACAGTTTTTTATATTCTTTAAAAGCATGGTTAAAGATCGTATAAGACTGATCTCTTAATAATTGTGCTATTCCTAACAATGCCAAGAGCTCGTCATCTCTTAAAGTATCAACAATTCTTCGGATAACCGATCTTCTCATAAGTTTTTATCTCTCCATTCTTCTAAGAATTTCTTAAATTCCCTTTTATCGAGACCTAATATATTTTGCTTCTTTCGCTTTTTCTCGTCTTTAGGCTTAATTTTAAATTTCAATTGCCAATCATAATACGATTCAGGTTTACTCACCTGATTAAAATTGAATTATTATGATTTAAGTCCCAAGACTCCGACAAATTTCTTTAATGTTATTAGAAATAGTTATAGAAAGAGATTACCAAGACTAATATCTCTTCTATTTAAACTAATTTTTCTAATTCTAAATTTTGAATTTTTTATTTATATATTACTATTTTAACATTCTCCTAAAGTAAGGAGAATAAAGATCATGTTTCCAAAGATTATTCCCGATAATACAAAAGATAATAACATGCCTATTGAAAGCAAACTTAAAGGTTTTATTTGCGCTTATTTAAATGAACTTGGATTAAGATACTGTGATTGTGAGATCTCTAGTATTTTGCGCTATGTTATTATGAATGAAGAGGCTTTTAATTATTCAAATCCGCAATCTCACATAAGCTTAGATACTATAGATAAGGTATATGAACAAGATATGTGGAATCTTTCTCTACATATAAGAAATGTAATCAAAAATTTAAAAAAGTTAAAGTTGAGGTAAGTGAAGATTTTGACTAAGGATTAGTAAGCTGTCTTGCAGATCCATTCTTTTGTGCAACATGGAAAAGATTATATGAAAAGAAAGGAAGAAAAACTTAGCTTAAAAGATTTAAGTTCTATGTAGAAAAAGCAGATCAAAGCATTCAATTACGAGTTTTAAAAATGTCTTTTTGCATTCATACGAGATCATTATCTTAAGTCTCTAAAATGTAGTTTAAAAATATCTTTATCTTTAAGCATGAATTTATCTGCTTTGTTGGCTATAAAACCATTCCTTAATAATGATGAGATTGTTTTTTGTATATGTTCTTTACTTTTACCAGATACTGAAGAAAATCCAAAAATCTTTCCTGTATATCAAATTGTTTCATCAACACTTAAAGATATAACATCTCTTAATAAGATACAAATAGCTTGTGCAATCTCTTCCAAAGGAATATTTAAAATATTTCTTTTTGTATCGTTTGATTTCGGATATCTAACAGGAATCTCGTCAATATGAGAATTTATAATCGATTCATCTCTTCTAATAACATTATCAACTTGATTAACAGCGTAATTTATTACTTGTTTCATTCTCGGTCCTAATCTTGGAATGTCAAGACAAAAAGCAATTCTCTTAAACAATTCATTTATATGTATAATAGATTCTGTGTGAACTATGCTTTTAATTATAGGTTTTAGATTATTAGATAAATATCTGGTTGTACCATATCTATTATAGTTTATATCTTTGAAGTAATTCCTATAATGCTTCGAATATTTTTCATATTCAGTAAAATCATCAGGGAGATCTGTAAAATCAATTTTTCTTTTCGATTTTTTCTCAGATGATTTCGTAAACTCTTGTAAATCGAATTTTTTTTGGTTAGTTGGTACTTCAAGAATAGAATCTTTTTTCTTCTTTATAATAGGTGAATTTCTCTATATGTGTAAATAATAAATGTGAAGAATGTGGAGGAAACTTATTAAACACTATGATGCTTAAGATTGAACCCATAAGGAAAAAAATAATTGATGAACTTATCTTTAGAAATGAACTTGAAAACTTAAAAGAACTGCCATATTAGGAATCTTGCTAAACAATTTAAAGAGTTTAGTAAGCTAGATAGGAATTTTGAGGAATATTGTAAAGCTAAGAATATTGTAAAGCTAAGAACCTTTTAATATAATTATATATCAATAATCTCATCCTAATATTTACTGTTTAGTAAAAATTTCACATTTGTAAAAATGTTTCATCTACTTCTGGAATTATCCTTTTAATATCATTAATAACCTTTACCAAAGTGTTTCTTAGTGGTTCAGACGAGATATCATTAAGCAAAGTATTTAGAGTGTCAACCCATTGAGATATCGTATCTATTTCAATTGGGAAAACTTCAAAACCGCGAATTTCTTTGCAATATCGACAGAAAACGCCCCTAATATCCCCTGCAATTTTTTCTGTACCTCCGCGACAATCACTACAGAGAGGTCTACCACAATTAAAGCAACTATCTAATGGGGGGTATTCTGAAATACTATTATCAATTTCCTCATTGCAAAAGAAGCAAACCATTTCAATAACTCCTTAGTAGCATCAATTTAGTTTAATTCATAATAAAAATATTAAGAAAGAAATTTAAACTTTTATTATTTCACAATCCACTTTATAAAAATCAAAAAAAGGCAAAGAATCAGTTTCATCATTGTTTTTAAAATCTTTTAACTTTCCATTTTTCGGAATAATGACGAAAAAGTTCAATATACTCGAATTGGACTGAATAGGCTCGTTAAAACAAAATATAATGCTTAAATTCTCATTAATATCTGATATAACAGAACCTAATTCTTTTAAGTAGAAGTCAATTTAAATATCTAATTAAGGTTCTAACATTCGAATACGGAGTTTTAATTTCAAAACAATCACAGCAATAGAATTCAATAAATGGACTCTCAAATAATTTTTACAAATAGGCTCCATCCATAGAAGGATATATCTACTCTAACCTCTCAAACTTCATCTATAATCTCTCCATGAAGATATTTGAATGTAGGTTGTTGTCTTTGTTTAAATGGCTTTAAACCTTAAAATTGAATTAGATTCTAGCTATTGTTACATACCATTTATGTAATTGTTTATGTTTACTTCTTCTTTCACTCTTTTCAAATGCCGACATTCTTTTTTTTGCTATTTTAATTGATATCGATTTTTTATAAATAAATGATATTCTAGTTTCAATTATTTTATATCCACATTGACCTCGAGTATAGTGAAAAATTTTGTCTTGTTAATTAATTATTAATAGTAAAATTTAACTTTTACAATTTACTACATTATTTATTCTAGAAAATCAAAACGGAGTTATTTATTTTATAAATAATTTTGATTTTCATTAATAGAAAATAATTTTTTTTTAAGTTTAATAAAAATCTTTTAAAATATAGCTATAAAACACAAGTGAATAAAAAAATGAGAATTGAAAAAATTGTCGTTTCCCCTGTTATAGATTCTATTAATCCAGAATTATTATTTGAAATAGAATTTTATATTAATAGAAAATTCGAAGTTTCCTTACAAATTTCTGGGACATTGTGTTCAAAAGATAATAAAAAAATAGCAAATTTCCATCAAGATTTATCTGATACAAATACGACGCTAGAACTTGCTGCTCGTAATAGTTCAAATGAGGGTGAACAAAAATTATTAATAAAATTATTTGCTCCTTTAAGTGAGAAGGCATTAAATTTTATACAAGATATAAGGAATAAAACTCCTACCGGGGATATAGATTTAACTCTTAACTTATATATTCAAATTATGCATTCAAAAACAACAATTTCTTACATGCATATTCAGGATTCAAACAAATTTCCTTCTCAATTTAAAGCGATTTTTGAGGGTAGAAAACCAGTTACTTATCAGTTTCAACAGGATTATTTTGCACCAGCATCAAATATGTGGATATTATCTGGCGATGGTAACCCAACTTTTCTAGAATTTAAAAATTATTATCATAAGGTGATAGTGAAAATTTTTTCAAGTCAGTGGATTAACGACTATTGTCCCGCTTTTCAAATTGGAAAATTCATTGTTTATGAATTACCAATATTAGAAGAACTCGATTATTCACAATTAAACGAAAGACTAGTCAATTCAATTGATAAAATTAAAGAAATGAAAACTAATTTAATGCGTGGAGAATGGGAAGATGTTATTGCGGATTCTCGCGAAATATGGGAATTAATTAAATACAATGATGAAATTACAGATATTTTGATAGAATCAGGTTATACAGAAGAAGCATCTAAAGACTTAAATAATGTATTTCGAGGATTTTTTAATTTATCTTCAAAATTTATCCATCGATTGAATAGGAGCAAGACTGACATAATCCCAAAGATACCTGTTTCAAAGGAGGACGCTTATTTAATATACACGATTTCACTAAACATTATTAATCTCTTAGCAAATAAATTGAAACGACTAAAACCATAAGATTTTGAATAAAATATCCTTAATTTAAATTATTTAAAGTGAAAAATAATGAAAATTAAACAAGATGCTTGAAATATAGAAGGTGATCTTTATCAATTATGGTTAGGCGTATCTATAATAAAGGATTGAATATTATCTGGAAATAATATCGATGGAAGAGAAAATTTTTGGTTGGAACAAGAAATTGGAAAATCGAATGCAGGTATTTTTGATGATATTCAAGTTTTTGAGAATTATGAATATCAATTTTATCAAGTAAAACATACCATAAATATTAAAGGAGATTTAATCACTTATGGTGATTTAATTAATCCTGAAAGTAAAATATCTTTTCAGAAAATTTATTTCAATTTAACTGAAATTGAAGATATATTTGATAATTATTTAATTGGTTCTTGATTCATTGTTTTATTTCAGATCCCCATATTCTATCTTGTTTACTTGCTATTTCTAGGCTTTTGATAGATGAATCCCTTAGCTTGATCTCCATTTTTTGCCATGATTGGGCATGTTTTAATTGTTCTTTTAATTGTCCTTGAATATTTGACATTTCGAGCTATTGTTCAAAATGAACCAAGGGGTCATCATGCTGTTATGGAATCAGATTAAATAATAGCAATCTTGACAATAATAATGTCTAAATTCGGTATTTACAAAATTTCTGAACATAGTTGCATTTAATCCATTCCAAATACTTTCAAATGGATAATTCTTTAAGTTGCCATAAATATATGGGTTTAACATATTACAATTTCGTTCATCTAAACTTCATTTAATACAATTCTATCCTGGAGTATTATTAGTCATATATAAGGGAGAAAACTCTGAGAATTTCTTACCATATATGTCGATATGTCCATTGATTTCACTTAATCTCTTTTCAGACAATAATGAACTGGAAGGAGTATGATAAAAAAATATTGATTTTAACAAAATTATAACCCATTTTGACACATTTTTTAGAATTAAAGGAAAATAATATTCATATTATTTAAAGAAAAATCCAATCTGCAATATTAAGATTCTAAATTTTACTCAGACTAAGTAATACCTTATTTTCTTCTTCAAAGTTTTTAAAATCGAATTCAAAATAATCATTTTCAAATTCTTTTAGAATACTTTGTTTAAATTCTCTTAAAAAATCTTTATCTCTAAGGGCTTTTGATTTTAAGACGATTTGATTACAATCTTTTTTAATAACACTAATTAATCTTTGTAGAATAACTTCTAAATTATCAAAAATTGTATATTCTTCATGAATATGTATAATAGCTTCATATATTATCTCAAATGCCGCCTCTAAAGATTCATTGATAATTTTTAATCTAAAGGGACTTATCCGATAAGATCGATGAAATATCTTTACTATTCTCATCCCTTCCTCTTTCATTTCATTGTTGAAAAACTTTAATCGTAAGGTTTTCTTTCCATTGATGTCTTTTATAAAGGAATTAAGAATTTCCTCAATAATATTGTAAAATGAATCTTCTTTTTCATATTGCTCAGGAGTGAAATCGAGATTAATTTCTTCAAAACTTTCTTTATATTCATAATTAGTGCAAAGAAGCTCAAAAATTTTGTTGATAGTATAAATTCTCCCTTTTTCCCTAATATCATTGATTTTCTTAGCAAATTTTGTTACATTTGAAAAAATTTCATTGAAAATCTCTTTGTATATTAATAAATTGTATTTTTGAATAAGATTTATTCCTGATTCAATTGTATCTTTTAAATGATTAATACCTACATACTTATTAAAATAAGGAGATCTAAATTCAAACCAGAAATCGAGAAAATCTTGGATTGTTTTGTCTTCTTCATTTTTTACTTCAGTAAATTCAGATTGTATCTCTTTAGACCTATCTTCAAGAACCTTTGAATTTTTTATTATCAAATAATTAGTAAGAATATATTCAAGATTATATTCGGGGATTTTAAAATCTAATTTCCTAATACTTAATGAAGGTTCAAAAGAAAGAAAAGAATCTTCAGTATTCCAATGAGTTCTGTCATATGTTCCATTTATATGTGAGATAAATGTATTGATATATTTTAATTCATCTGGGTATGAAGATCCAAGTAAAAATCGTTCCATTTTAAATTTAGGGAAAGAAGTCTGAACTAATTTCTCAAATTCTTTTATATCATAATCAATTGGATAATATTTGAGTTGAAGCAAAAAGTATTGTATATATGGATAAAAAAAATCATCGTCAAATGATTTTTGAACTAATTCATCCTGCAGTAAAATAATAAATTCTTGTAATAGGTCTTGAATTTTTAACACATCCTTTTCTATTATATTTCTATAAACCTTTTGTCGAATAAGTTCTATTTTGATTATTAATGAATGAGTTAAGCATTTAAACAATATTTCATAAGCTATGATATTTTTATTATAATGTTCAACGTCCCCTTTATCCTTATGATAGAAAAAACGAACTCGATGTTCTAATTCTTTTAAATTAATTAAAAGTGCATGTTGAGTTAAATCCCCCTTCCTTAATATTTTTCTAAAAAATTTTCTACTTTCTTCAATATCAGGTGTGAATTTGCCAATAAGCAGCAGTTTATATTTTTCAAATTCTAATTCATATTTTTTAAAGATTTCAAGTATATTCTTAATATTCTCTTCGATTATTTCATTTAACTCATCAGATTTTTCTAAAAATACACCACACATCATCAGATAATAGCGATTATCAAACAATGAGTCATTTTCTTTATAGACCTCTTTAAAATATTTTAGCGCGTTCTGAAAATCATTCTCTTCATAGTAAATTTTTCCTAAATAATATTTACTCCCTAAATAATATTCAAGATTTTCTTTAAGCACTTTACTTGGTGCTCTTAGAACATCCTTGAATCTTTCTTTTGCTAATTGAAAATTTTTTTCATTAAAGAATATTAAGGATTCTTCAATTAACATTCGTTCTTTCATAAATGTATGATCTAAATCTTGGGGTTTAAGCTCTAAAGACCTAACAATTGGTCTATGGCGATATTCAATACCTCCTCCTTTTCCTTCTTTTTCTCTTCTTTCTAATCTATATTCTAAATCTGATTTATTAAAACAGTTATAGACCGTCTGTTTCGAGAACTTATATTCTTCCCCAAATTGTTTATGAATTTGGCTTAGAGAACGATAGCCTTTATCTTCTTCTTGAATTGCCCCATTTTCAGTATCTTGTTCAAAAGCTAATTGAAATAATTTAAGAAGAAGTTCAGGTGTTAAAGCAGTCTTTTTTGATATTTTTATCTCAGGTTCTAATTTTTTACCTTGCCGCTCTTTTGAATGTGTAAAAAAATCATACGCATGTTCTGCTTTTTGAAATAAGAATTTGCCTCGTTTAATAAACACCTCAAGATCATAGGTTAAGACCCGAAAATATTCCTGTGGTGATTTTATTTTAGATTTAAGAAATTGATGAATGGTCTCTTTAAGTTGAGAGATATAAGAAGCAAAATCTTTAAAAAGTAGAATAGGATTTGCATTCATTAATCTTTGAATATAATTTTCAAATAGTAGGGGCTTATTTTGTATCCATTTATTAAATATTTCTCTTTCATTGTAATTCTTAGGGTTATATTGTTCAATATCGAATAGTTTTTCCTCTGAAAATCCTAAATTCCTCAAATAATTTGAGATTTCATAACCTAATAATAAATTTTGATAGATATTGTGTATCCATTCAATATCTAAACTACTTATAGATTTTGGTCTTTCAAACCATAAGGAAAACAACATTGTAATTTCAAATGTTTTTGTAGGCTTCTTAGTAAAATTAAAATGGACAGTTAAATGGAAGTATTTATTTTCATAAATCAAAAAATTATTATATCCATAATACCCTCCCTTAAAAAATTGAGATATTTTAGGTTTTACTTGAAGTAAATTATCTCTTAGTTCTTTTTCTGAGATTTTCCCTTGACGTATTTTAGTCCTCCTAAAGGGATATGTTATGAATTTTTCTAAATATGTGTCAAACTCGTCTGTCCCAACTAATGTGTTAAACTCTTGGTATTTCTCTTCCCATTTTTCTAGATGGGGTTTATATTCTTGAAAAATTTGTTTATAATTTTGACTTTTCCCTAAAAGATATACCCAATTAAAATTTTTCTTTAAAACTTCCTCAGATAAGGGAATTTTTACACTCTCGATTGATTCTTTATGCTCAAACTGCTTTTTATCTATTGAATAAATTTCTGCTAACAAATTAATTAAAAAAAATAAATTATTTGGTTCTAGGTGCATACATCACATCACTAATATCTTTAAATTCTAAATATTTTCAATAATCTTTGATAAGTGACTATTTTATCCACTTTTCCATAATACTTTCGGTTTAATGAACACTCCTCTGAAATGATAATGACCTTTTTCGTATTATTTTGTCTGATTCTAAGAATAGCCGGTAGAAAATCGATATCTCCTGAAATAATAACAAATAAGTTTATTTCTGGATATTTATAGTATGTATCTATTATATCGATGGCCATTTTAATATCAGCCATATCTTTCTTAAAATTATTTCGCTCAAAGATAGGTGTATCTATTAGGTTAATATCAAATTTGGAAATTATGTCTGTTGCGATTTTTAAATTGAACCAGGGTGCATAAGCTTTTGCGAGCTTTATATCACCCAGACCCTTTACATAATTTTCAATAATGCTATATTCAAAATGCCTTCCTGGGTAGTAGTCCTTAATCCCTAATTCTTGGTTAAGATAATCTACAAAAATGGCAATCTGAAAAACTTTGTATTTATAAAATGGTATTTTTGATTCAATCATAGTCATTTTATTTTATAAAAGATTAAGTTTATAAATCTTTTTTCAAAGTGTCAAGACAATTTCTTTATTATATTTGACAATTAATTATATTTGACAATTAATGATAATAGAAAATTTATTATTCAAAAATTAGGGATATTCTTGATATTTATAAATCCTCCCTCTCTTATTGTCTTTTAACGAATTAGAAAAATAGAAAATAGATATAACAATTATAGAATAAAAAAAAATTTGAAATAAAAAGTATTGGACAAAATAAAGTGAATGAATTATGGAAAATGATTTACGAGATCAAATATTAAACTTTTAGCTAAGTCTATCTCAATTTAATATAAAGATTTTTACTCATGCACAAATAGTTCAAAATGTAGATCCTACTTACATTTTTCCACTTAATTTTAAAAGACCAGAAGGATCCGCTTACCGTGTATTTGAGGCTTTTAGTATGAATATTAGCAGAATTATGCAATTGTATCAAGAATTATTTAGAGAAATCGGAGATGTTTTACCTGGATCCATTATGATTCTAATCTAAATCTTATAAATTTATATTTTATTGTAACGCAAATATATTAGATCACACGCTTTCTCAGCAGCTTTAATTTCAGCTATCCTTTGTTTACCCGCAAATTCTTTTACTTTTAGTTTATAAGTTTTACCTCTTATTGAAATAGATTCATTTAATCTAACCGTGAAGGTTGGTTCATTAGCTGGTCCCTCTTTATCAAAATCATTATAATCAGGAAGAAGATCGGGGGATTTATATTCCTTCTGAAAGAGTTGTTGAAGAACATTTTTTGCATTTTGGTTAGTTTTAATTTTTAATAGTGCATAATATTCTAGCAATCCTTCTCGTTCTTTGATTTGTTCTTGTGTGAGTCCTTTCAATTCTTCTTTTCCCTTGATTAAATAATTATTAATTACTTCCTCTTCAACCCCTGTTTTTTCCATCATTATGTCCCAGACTTCTCGGCACTTTTTTATTCCTTTTTCCAAGTAAATCACAGCAAAGAATGCTTCCACAACATCAGATTTCATACCCGGAGAAAGAGAAACACCAGCTCTTCTCACTAGGGGAGACATTTCCATCTTGTCAAAAAGTTCTGCCAATGGTTTTTCTTTTACTAGAAGACTTCTTAACTCCGTTAAATCTCCTTCAGAGTATTGACCTATATTATAGAATTTATCTGAAACAATAAGATCAATAACAGTATCACCTAGGAATTCTAACCTCTCATAATCATCAATAGCATATCCTAAACCCTTGTATGATCTATGGGCAAAAGCGGTTTCCATTAATCCCAAGTCAATTTCACGAACTTGAAGTTTTTTTAACCAGTTTTCAAGTGTTATCATCTTTGTACATTAGTTAAATATAAAAAAAGTGTTTTTTTATTTTAGTTTAAATATTTCAAGACATCATCAATTTTTAATCCTTTTTGTTTTATTCTCCCTGTGAAATGTTTTATTAGATGGTATATACAATCTACTAAGTTATTATAGGTAAAATTAAGACAAATAATTTAGTATAATTGTCTACAATAAAAATGTCAACAATAACAAATAGAACAAAAATTCTAGTTTTCGTTCAGTATTCAAAAATCTAAAAAAGTATATTAATATTAATTAAAGATTAACAAAAATATGTTAATATTAGTAGAAAAAAAATAATTTTAAAATAATTAAAGAATAATAGGTGATTAGAAAATGGCAAAAAAAAAAGCAGAAGGAAATCCTAAACTTGAATCCTTAAAAACGCAATATAAAGAACAAACTGGAAAAAACGCAATTCACTGCGGTAAATTAACTAAAGGATTCCAAGAATGGAAAAAAAAGAAATAAAGTTAAATTTCTAATAAAGTGAAATAACCTGAGGTGAATAAAATGGTTATTGAAGACAAAACTTATGTCTGTGAGATGTGTGGGGCTGAGGTAAAAGTTATCAAAAAGCCTGTAACAGATCCAAAATGTCCTACTCTCATATGCTGTGGAAAAGAAATGAAAGAAAAGGATTAAAGAAAATTAGAAATGAGAAATGCCAAGAATACTCACATTCCAATTCAAAGATATTGGAATTCAAGTCAGCTTTCAAAGATTTTCACGGGATACATTATACGGGAAAAGCTCTATAGAGAGAAGAGGAGAAGCGAACGAAATATATTCAAATGCGTTATTAACTAGAGATGGAGCGCTACCAATTATAAATCTCTTAAAGTTGAGCTATTCTAGCATGACTTTTCCAGTTAATATTCCTATTAACCATAGAAGTATCCATGGAAAGATTTTGGAAAGATTTTAGACACTAGTTTTGCTAATTTAACAAATCCTTATAGGCAGGAATTATTACTTTGATATTGTAAAAGTACTAAAGAAGAACAAGGCTCTTCTCTTTTTAATTTCATTTTAATATATGAAGGATATTTTAAAAAAAAGTTAAAAAGGACTACATTCGTACCATAAAAGTATTGATATATTCATATATTATGTCTAAAAAGAATTTGTAATAATATTTTTTTAGGAATGTCTAGTTTCTTGCCAACATTCTTGACAAAAAGGTTTTCCCAAAAAAGAAGCATAATCTGTTCCGCACCGATGACAATATTTAAATTTTTTTCCTCCATATACTTCTTCCATACCAAGTTGATAAAAACATCCTTTACAGAGTGGGCGATCATAACATAATAAAATTTCGCTACGGCAATTTATACAGAAGCCATACCTTATAGCCCATGTTTCAATTTCAAAATCTTGCCACAAAATTTCTGGAGGTGGGATATATCGAGAACAAATAGCCAATATGGGAATTTCATTGCGATATTTTTTTCTTTACGGCTAGTTAATTGTTTTAAACATATTTCTAGATGATATAGAGCTCTCGCCAAAATATCATTATAATCAAACTCTATATTTTCTATATCAGATAATTTATTCCGGATATCGAGACCATATAAAAATTTAAAATTTTCAGGAAGTTTTAATTCTATTAAACTCCATTCATAGTTAGCAACCTCTGAGATTTCCTCAAACTTTTTTTTTCTCCTGAAATCCTTCAATGGTATTATACAAAAACCAAACATCATATCCGTTGAATTTTTTTGGCTTAAACCTTTGCTTCCACTCTTCTTTTGGTATTCTCGTAGTTGATTCCACAAAGATAACTATATCAACATCATTTTTCATCCAATTTGAAGGAAGAGAATCATCAAAATAACTTCTAATCCCATACACAGAATTAAGATTACTGCCAAATCGGGTTTCAATAAAATGCAGTATTTTCTGAATGAGAGGATCTTGATGGGTACTCACAATATTAAATATTTATCTTACTCTTATAAATCACTACTAAAACTAAAAAAGAGGGAATTCTAGAATAAATAATCACCAGAATTTTTAATTAGAAATAAATTAAAGTAAAATTAGATTATTTTGAAAATAGAGAGAATTTGAAGTAAATTCTATTAAATAATATGGATAAAATAGAGGAAAGAATTGAAAAAGATTATCTGAATTCAATTGTAGAACACATTAAGGAAATTCTAAAACAAGCAGAAAATATTTCAGAGAGAAATGTTAGACATCGCTTTATTCAGAATAATCTTATATCTTTTCTTGTAGATAAAGATTTTGATGCTATAAAGGAATATAAAGTTAAATTCTTTTGTAAATATCGAAGTAGAAAAAGATTTGGTGAAAGTAGAGGTAAGCGAAATGGTTTAATTGATATCTATGCGAATTTTATTGATTTAAAGAATAAAAGAATGACTGATACTGCAATTGCAATTGAATACGATAATTCTGCTTCTTTAAGATGGAGAAGCATAGAAAAATTATTACAATCAGATGCTCAGTATTGCTTTGGGTTAATTTATGGGGCTAAAAACCAAAGTAAATTTGAATTTTATTATGAAAGAAGTATTTGGAAGCTTTTGCAGATATATAAGGAATTAATTTCTCAATATAATGAAGAAAAAGAATATGATAAAATTTACAAACTAATAACTAAGAAACTTTGGTTAGGGATGATAAGTCGACTTCCCAAATATAACAGAAATGATATCTCTAAAATTTGCCTTGAATACAATGAATACTGTCAAGACACCATTGATTTTGTTGAATCTGTTTTAGAATTTAATGATTCATTCATATATTTTTATAAAAAAGATAAAATACTCGAAATCTGGAAAACATATTATATAGATCTCGGGACTCATGGCCAAGAATTTCAAGAATATTATAATTTCGACAAAATTGTTTTTGAGTAATCTTCCGATATGACAGATTTTCCCCTCTATTTTATACAATTTCCCTTAAAAATGACTTCTAATACAAAAAGAAGCAAAAATGAGAGGAATTAAGATTTTATGACATTCACTATGACAAATGGTTATCTCCAGGATAAAAATTGAATTTATCGAAGTTAATTTTTTGAAAAAATTTTTAAAACATAAACTCAAGAAGTAATATATGTCGAAACTCCCAAATCCAATAAAGAATGAAATAGCTAAAGAAATTGAAAAAGTTACAAACGATTTGATTTATTTCCCAGATTTCATGGAAAAAATAACAAACATAATTGAGAGGTTTTATGGTGAAAATTCTCCTGAATCAAATAAAATTTATAATATAAACAAAAAAAATATTGAACTACAAATGGAGATATGGAGCAATTCAGGGATTATTGATCCAATAACTACAATGAGATCTGCTTTAAAGGAGACAATAGTTTTCTTAAAATCATTGGAATAATTCATTTAATTGAATTCTAATAATAAAGGAAAAAATGTTTCAATATATAATTAAACAAATTTGGCCTGTCGTAGTCTCAACTTTATCTATATCTGCTAATTTACCAGTCGAATAATCCCGAACATAGATTTTCTCTTTATCTCTATTTAATTTCTGAAGTTCTTTTATCAATTCCCCAACTCTAATTTTTTATTACCTCTTTATTATATTAATAGTTCGATTTCTTTATAAACTTAAAAAAATCAGAAAATTAGAACTCTATTTTTCTTAAAATAGAAGCTAAACCAAAGTCTTAACAAAAGAAATTAATAATTAATAAGGTGATTTATATAGAAGAAAATAAAGATTCTGATGAAAAATTCAAGGAATCCTTAAAAAAATTTGTAGAAGCTCTTAAAAAACCTAATAATTTTGAAAAAGGTTTTACAATAATAGAAAAGTTGTTTGAAACAGTTGATCATAATATTACTCCAATCTATGAGAAATGTAAAAATTTAAAGAAAACTCTTGATAAAATGGAGTTAATTTTAGATGTTAGAAACGGAATTATCAATATGTTTTCAAAAAATAAAGATTTTTCTTTCGATGGATTTATTTGAAAAAATGATGATATCTTGAAGTCTTAGTAAAACATGAGATGAGCCTGGATTAAAGGCGTCAGATGAACTGATGGTGCTATATTCGGTACTTAGACGCTCTGTAATCCTAATATAATGAACCTTAACGTTGATTTAGAATAATATATCACCCTCTAAAAATCTATTTTATAACATCAACCCCTCTACCTATCATAGAACACCATTTTGGGTTTTCTCTAAGGATATATCACCAGACATTTCCAAGAGATTTTAACTTATATATTTTTTTTATAAAATTAAATAGAATCGAACACTAATCATATTTAATTAAATTTATCATACTTGTATAAAAGGTGAGAAAAACTGGATCCAGAAGCAATGAAATATTTAAAAGATATTCTTCAGGAAGTTCATTTTGTTTATAATGATATGAATAAAAAATTGGATGAGATAATAAAACTATTAAAAAAAATTGAACGTAATACAGGATAAAAATATATATCTTGTAGTAGATATTAATTTTTTTGATAATAGTAGTGTATTACCTAATTTTATTTTGGAGTGAAAGATCACACAATTTATCTAATTCAGAAATTCTAGATATCCTTCGTAAGATTATTACTGAGATAGAACAAAAAAAGAAAAATGGATCAGTAGTAAAAAAGGAATTTGTTATAAATAAATATCTTACAGTTAAATTAATTGAAGATAAAACTTATATTTATGCTAGTAAACGTGAATTTATCCAATGCAAATATCTATTAATGAATATTGACTTGGATAACTTCGAAGCTTATAATCATTTCCACTCTATTGATGAAGCTGCCCCTCATCTAAATTCATCCCTCGAAGGTTCGGTTAATATGACCCCTAAAATACCTCCCGAGACAGAATTTTGGGGGCATTGCAGTAATCTCCAAGCATGGGCAGAAAATCAATATAATACAAACTTGCTCCATAGTAATATTTCATTCCCTCTATTAAAGAAGTTAACAAATCTAGGCGATCCAATGGCAAAAAAGGTCTTTAAGGAAGAGATTGTAGCTAGATTCATCAATGGATTTCCCTCAGTTGTCTCATATTTAACTCATCGAAACTATCTTAACTTTTTAAACAATGAGGAAATTGAAACATTACTTCATTCCACATCTGATATTTTTACAAAAAGTCAAATTGCGCTTCACTATGCAATAAATCATAATTTTATTAAAGCATTAGAAATATTTTACAAATTAAAACATACAGAAAAGGTGAGATTGAAAGACTTGAAACCTTTTGCTGAAATGTGGGAAAAATTAACGGACTATTATTTAGATGTTGGAGATCGTTTTAATAGAATTAGGGCAAAGAAATACGTAGTAAAGTTAGATCCAGATTTTCGATTGGGATGGGAAAATTTAGGTCATGCCTATAGACATGCTAAAAAAAATGATAAAGCGATAACAGCTTATAAAGAGGCTATTAAGAGAAATCCTGAAAATAATTGTACTTATAGCTCAATAGCAACTACTTTATTAGAATTAGAAGAGCTACATGAGGCCAAAAATTATGCAACTCAGGCTCTAAGGATCGATCCACGAGATCCTGTTGCAAAAAAGGTCTTAGAAAAAATAAAGAATAAAAATTTTACTTAGAAAATAACTGATCGATTTCACAATTTTTTGCCCTTCTAATTTAATTGTTATAAATACGTTAATAATGAATTTTTTATATTCCATATTTTTCATCTTCTTCACTTTTGATTTTATAAACTATGTCCCATTATCCTTCTCTTTTACGTATTTAGGGAATTTGCTACAGGAATGAATCTCGTATTCACATCCACAGTATCTATTGTATACATCTTTTCTCCCCTAATTCTCATATGTATCTCATCATACCCCCAATGCCCACTCGAGGGTACTGGGGTCTTTTCTAACATCTCCCTGAGTGGCTCAGCAGCTTCGTTAATCCAATTGATAATGGAAGATTTAGAGATCTCGATTCCAAAATCTATTTTAAATACACGCTTAATCTGCGAGGGCATCAACCCCTCCATGTAATGTTGCCGTGCTCTATGTTTGTAATTCTCATGGTAGCTGCCATATTTTGGAGCAATCTTCGAATAATTTGGTGTTATTTCACCACACTTACGACAATGCTTCCGATGGAGGCGAAATTCATGTCTTCCGAGCCCCTCGTCTAAGATCGCAATCCTGTCATTAAATCCATTTTTTTTAAGCCTTGTGCCACATTCAAAGCAGTGGGTTTCTTGAATTTTCTGATTTAGTGAAGTATTAAATTTCGACAAAAATATATACATTTTGGATCAAACAACTTAAAGATTACTCTTTTTTTAGTTAAAATTAAACCTAACCACCTAATATCATTATTTTTCTTTTTTTCCATAGCTTAAATTTCACCCACGCTTGTTATTTTATTATTTTATTCTTTATTATTTAATTTTTTTGATAACCTTATAAGTTGATATAAAAAAACTCTGACAAGGTGTATAATCTAATCAATACTCATTGATTTGCTTTCATGACAAAGAAAAGGTTCAACCGATAAAAGCATTAAAAAGTAAAAATGTATTAGAACAATAATGAAATATGCAATTTTCTTTTCTTTCGTTTTTTTCTTATAATTACTAATCCTATTATGATAATCGGTATTGTGATATAGATCAAGCGAATGGTGCCAATATTCCAACCAATAATATTCAAGAATATTTCGAATGGTGTAGCTTCTCTATAATATCTGATTCCAACATTCATACAGGGATTTTTAGTATTGTTCCATTCACAAATACTAGATTTTCCTCCAATAATATCCACAAGTTGGCAGGGAGCTAAAATGGTTCCCATTCTACCAAATACAGGTTCTTTTCCATAAACTCTAAGCTCTACTCTCCCTGTAGTATTTCCTATCCATTTTTGCGAAGTTCCTAAGTAATATGCAATATAAAACAAATCTCTAGAATCTAAAGGATTACTCATTGAACCACTAATTTGATATCTTATAACCAAAGAGCTATTCT
>JAZGEW010000123.1:0-6172 GCA_036478875.1 Promethearchaeia archaeon
TTCTCCTTCGTCTTACTCCAAAGTAATCTTTATCGTTGATTACTTCAAGTTGAGCTAATTTGCTTTTTAGATCATCAATTAATAATTTTAATTTCGATAACGTGATTGTATCTCCGTTTACCTCAATGATAGTATTAATGTTAGTTTTCAATATTCTCTCTCGTAAATCACTAATTTCACTAGAAATCTTATCAATATCTTCTGAAATTTTCGAAAACTCAACAAATTCTACATCATCTTTGATATTTTTTTTAAACTCATTCAAAGTGTTATCTTTAGGAATGATAACGGAAAAATTTTCTTTCCGTATTTTGATCTTCCTCTTAAGCTCATTCTTAAATTGTTTCACTTGTTTTAATCCTCCTGAAATATTCATACTCTTCTCACCTCCAATATTTTATTTTTCATTTTTATATTATTTTATTAATTTACTCCCGACATGATTTGAACATGCGTTCCCGAGTCCAAGGCTCGGAGTACTTGGCCACTATACTACGGGAGTCTGGTTTCTAAATGATACTATCTAATAATACTTCTTAGGATCACATCCTAAATCTAATGTTCAAATTGGTATTACTTCAAATGTCTTCCAAAAACTTACCCGAAGGATTATGCACTTTAAAAAGCTCTATTCTCTATGGATATTATGTATCTAAGTAGAGAGAAAACAGATTACTATAAAATAGTGAATTTTAAAAGTGTAAAACGAAACATAAGAAAAGTCAATGTAAAATATGAGACGAGCTCTGCACACCTAATGGGTATAGCTATTGCTAAGGTATTGCCCTCTCTGGCTGGCGGGGGGTTGCAGGTACCATATAACTTGGCTCATAATATTACAAATATTGATCTACCTATATATAAATTTTATGGTTCATCTTAAGTTAAAGAAATCTATTTCTAACTAGATAAAAAAGAAATTAAAAAGAGGAATTTTACTCAAACTATTCTCCTTTTTTTCTCAGGTAGAAACTTTCTACTCTCCACGAAGGTTATTCATGAATAATTCAGGATTAGTATATGTTGTACAAGATTAAATTCTTTCTCTCTTAATTCTCATTAAATACTGATTTTTACTGATTTTTACTTTTCTTTTGGATATATACATACAAGAGAAGAGGAATTCAAAAGAATAATTGAAATAACTCCTTTAGAACGGATACTTACTGAAACAGATTCTCCATATCATTTACTGGAATCCCCTAAGAGATTTATTCTTCTAGAAGATATAGTTTTAATAACTAACGAGATTGCTATTTTAAAGGAAATTAAGCCCGAAGTTTTTACTAATCAGGTAATGAGAAATACTAGAGAACTTTTTAGATTCTAGATTAAAATTTTAAAAGAAAGAAAACAAACATAAATTTTGTAAAGCAAAATTTGGATAGAAGAATTCACTCCTAAAAATGGTCAGGAATTAGTCTTAATTTGCTTATTTGAAACTAAACTTTCTGAAGAATCAAAAAGAACTTCGCTCGATGGTAAATCACATGAATTTTTTATAAATAATTCGAAGGTTATAAATCATAATCAACATGTATTATTTCAAGGTAGATTCACAAAGTAAGATAGGTTATTCGAAATTTCTAAAGAAAAAATTGATATTCTTTTACTTATACCATGTTTTAATGAAGAAGAAAACATTGAAAATATATTAGACCATCTACGTCTCGTAAAGCAAAATTTGGATAAAAGAAGAGACTTTAATTTGGGAATCCTTATCATCAATGATGGTTCTTCTGATAGAACTCTGCAAATATTGGAGAAAAATGATCAAGATCGCCATTTTATCCTCAAAAATTTTAAAGAAAATAAAGGGTATGGCTATACACTTATAACTGGTTTTAAATATGCTAAAGAAAAGAAATTTTCCTGGATAATATCGTTTGATATGGATGGACAACATGAACCCAGGTATTTGTACAAGTTTATTGAACTAATCCTTAAGAATCCGATAGAATACATCATCTCTGGTTCAAGATATAAAATTAGAGACCTATTCTGGGAAAATCCATGGAAAGATAGATTTCTTGTTAACACGATCATCACAGGAATTCTTAATACTATAGGACTTTCTATTACGGATGCATTTTGTGGACTGAAGGCATATAAATGTAATGCAATTAATGACTTGGAATTAGAAATAAATGGATATGAAATACCCATCGAGATTTGGATTAAATCAATGAAAAAAGGATATTTAATTGTTGAAATAGGAGTTCCAGTAATATATAAAGATAGAGATGAAATATTAAAAAATGCTAAAGATAGCTTTTTGTTTAGAAAAGGGGAAGAAAGAATTGAAAAATATATTCATTTAATTGAATCACTCTTGAATACTCCCTTAAAAACAAATATTAATGTTTTTAAGTCAATTTTTTCAAATTATTTCAATAGTGTGGATGATATTAATAAATATAACTTCAAAAAAATACAAGAATCAATTTTTAAACAAATAAAAGAATTAGAAGCTTAGTAGATTAAAATGGATCTTGAGCTAGATATTTTAGTGATTGGGGCCCATCCAGATGATGCGGAAATCGGATGTGGAGGAACAATTGCCCATTATAAGAAAAGGGGTAAAAAAGTTGGGATTTTGGAGTTATCAGATGGAGAACCAACCCCATTCGGTACTGTCGAAAAAAGAATGGTTGAAGCTAAGGCAGCTTCTGAAATATTACAGCTGGATATAAGAATTACTTTAGATATGACAAATAGATATATTGAAAATACAATAGAGAATAGAAAAAAAGTTTCGGAAGTTATTAGAAAATATAAACCACATATTCTTATTACATATCCCTCTAATGATTGGCACCCGGATCATATAGCTTATCATCAGATTGTCAATGCTGCTAAATTTCAAGCAAAATTAACAAAAACCGAACCCGAATATCCTGAATATTCCCCAAAATATGTCTTTTATTATGATCATTCACATTTAAAGGATATAAATCGAGAAGTGGACTTTTTAGTCGATATTTCTGATTCTATAGAAGATAAAATAAGTGCCCTTAAAGTCTATAAATCTCAGTTTGTTGATAATAAAAAGTATTTAAGAATATTTGATTACATAAGAGAACGTGCGGGATATTTGGGCTATCAAATTGGCGTAAAGTATGCTGAAGGATTCATCACTTCTGAATATTTAATTGTGGATTTTGAAAATTTTAAATTTTGAGTAAAATAGAGATGTCAGACGATAAATTAGAAGATCCATTAAAATATTACCTGCTCTACGCTTTAGAAGGAAAAAGATCATGGATTTCTGAGCGTATGAAAGATTCTCTACCCCAATCTATGAGTAATGCAATTTTCCTCGCGAAAAAAATACACAAAGAAATGGAAGAAGATACAAACACTAATGAAATAAAATTGGCGTTAGGAAAAATTTTCAAAAAAACAAATAGAAGATATAATATACTCACTGACAAAGCTAAGAGACATTTGGAAAATTTTCTTACTGATAATAATAGTTTAAGTTTAGAAGTTTCACATCAACCTAAATTTTTGGGTGGGGAAAGATTTCTTTTTAACAAAATCGCTTGCGGAGCAGCCTTTTCGAATCTTGATAGCTGTATAATCCCAATTTTTTACGTGGCCGATTACGATAAGGTCCATTCAGAATTGATAAAAACAAAATTTTCCCAAAGCGATTCACCGAATGGTTTTTCAATTTCAGTAAATCCTGAAATAGAAAAGAAATTTTTAGGTATGAGAATTAGAAATCTCCCGCTACCATCTGTGTCTTATCTTTTAGAACAATTTCAAGAAATTAGAAAAAAATATAGTAATTCTATTAATTCATGCGTAAAGGATAATTGGCATAAAAAATTATTAGAAGAACGGTTAGAGGAAGCACTTCGGTTAATAAAGATCGCTCACAACGATGCAGAGAATTATACAGATTGGTTCATCAAAATAATTGGGGTAATTTCAAATATTATCTTTGATCAAGGATATCTTTTCATTTCTGCCACAGATTTAGAATATAAAAGGTTATTAACACCGTTTTATGAGATTTTATTAGAGAATCAAAATAAGTATGTTAATAATTATGTAGATTTACAAAATAAATTCCTAGAGCATAATATCCGTCCTCCTTTAAGAGATATTAGACATGATTTTGTCCCTTTTTTCTATGAATGCACTAATGAACAGTGTCATTGCAAGAGATTGGAATTAACTTGTCAAGATTATATTTCTATGATCCATGTTAAATGTAAGTGTAATCTTTGTGGGAATATAATTGATTTTAGTTTGGAAAAAAAATTTCCTGATCTTTCTGAACATGCATCTTTTTTTACTCCCAGAGTTGAATCACGACAATATTTAATTTCAAAAACTATCAAACCAGTAATACATATTACAGGGACAGGTGAAACCAGATATTATACGATGGGGATCCCCTTGATTAGGCGTTTTGATAAGAATATCTCTCTACCTGTTATTTATTTTTATAATAAAATAACAATGAATACATTCATAACCAGGAAACTAGAGCAAGATTTAATAAATTTAAATGTTCCAAAATTCTTAGAAAGTATTAAAAGCTTGATGAAAAATCTTGGAAAGTTTAATAAATTAATAAATAAACCCACAGATTTTATTCCAGAAAGGGCAAAAATCGTGGAAATTTTAACAAATTTTAAATTATACATGATGCACCTTGAAAATGTCTTAGTAAAATTCCAATTAACAGAAATGGCTTCAGAGCAAAAAAATAAAATTTCAAGTTATCTAAGCAACATGTTTGGGAAAATCTCTAAGGAAAAACACGGACAAGAAACAGTGTTTCATTGGTTGGATTTAAGTTTAAAAAATGGGTTATCACATTTCTTTAAAGATTTCCAGCGAATTTATAAACCGTGGCTCCCTCCTGGAATGGAAATTTTTCTTTAAATTTTTTCAGCAATTTTACAATTCTATATCTTAATTAGATGTTATTTTCGCTTGAAAAGCTTATTTGCATTCTCCCAATAAATTTTCTTTAAAATATCAAGGGGGAGATCCAACCCATTGATCTTTGTATTATCATTATTTTCAGGATCTGGAAAAGGTAAAGGTAAATCTCGTACCGAGGTCTCCAAAAGTGCTTGAAATGTGTAATAACGAGTTCGATAATATTTTGAAACTGGTTTGTTTCGGTCCTGTACAAGATCTGTACCAAAAAGAATTCTATCTGAATATTTAATAATAAATTCCTTTGCTTTTTCTGGGTACCTCCCAAGCTCTCGTGCCATCCATCTTGCTGAAGAAGTATCAATATAATAATTTGGATATGATTCAAACCACCTTGAGAGGTTTTCTAGATCCTCTGGTCGACTTCCGAAGTGTGCTTGGAGAACTTTTAATTTAGGAAAACTTGATAAAACCACCTCAAAATCATCTAAATGCTCTTTTTTTGTGCCATAGCGGCTAACTGGTTGATAAACTTTCTCGTACCAAAGATCAGGATCACCGACGTGAATTAATAAAAAAAGTCCCAATTCTTCAATCTTCGCGAATATTGATTTAAAAAATTCATCAGATAAACGAATATTCCTTGGTTCTATCTTGAATTGAGCTTTTACATAATCTCTCCATCTAGGCCCAAACCAAAATTTAATAATTGGAAATCCTTGTTTATAAATTTGGTCAATTGAATCTGTGAGTAATTTAGGATCAGTATCTACATTAAAAAGGTGCCTACTTCTAAAATACTTGGCAAAAACAAATTTATCTGGGAATTTTGTTTCTAATTCCTCATTATTATCTCCCCAGACAATGCCAACTGATTTTGTTATATTAAATTCTTCTCTGAACTTAATTAAATTATTTATACCTTTTATACGTCCTAAATGAACATGAGCATCAAATTTCGGACCATAATACTTCGCAGAAACGGCTGTTTCATCATTAAAGTACTCTGAAATATTTTTTTGCATTAGTAATTCACGCTGAAAATATTACTCTCTTCTATAACTTAACCTCGTTAAATTTTTAAAAAACGATTGTTACATTGATAATTGATACTTTGGTTCTAAATCTAATGATTTTCTAAAAAAATCATTGAAAGATGAAAAAAATGAAGAAAAGTTAAGAGAGGAAATGATATCCTTAGCGAATATATTTAAACTTCTTAAAACTTAACTTATAAATCAAATAATTGAAGCAATACTAATACGTGCTT
>JAZGEW010000124.1:0-16190 GCA_036478875.1 Promethearchaeia archaeon
CAAGGAATCATTGATGCGGTTAAGTTCTCAAATGGGAGATATGATTATGACGAAAAGACAGTATATATTTTTTTAAAGAAAAAGATGTGCGAATTAGTTTTTTTTTACACCGTTTCTTGTTAAATACCCGTTTATCCATTAAAAAAGTGTAATGAAATTAGCCTATAAATTCAGGAAACTTAAGACTGAGCATCTGGATTTGCTTTGTTTTATTTCTAAAAAACTTTATAATCAAGCAAATTGGTATGTAAGGCAAGATTTCTTTAATCTAGAGAATTGGCTTCGGTATGAAGATTTAAATTTGATTTTAAAACATTCTATTCATTATAAATTATTGAAAGCTCAAACATCTCAACAAATTCTTAAAACCTTAGATAAAAATTGGAAAAGTTTCTTCAATGCGATAAAAGAATGGAAAAAAAATCGAAAAAAGTTCAATGGAAGACCGAGACCCCCTAAATATAAAAAAGACCGTAATAATCTTTTAATATTTACCAACCAGAATAGCAAGATTAAAAACAATAAAATCATTCTTACGATGTCGAAACTGTTTAAGGAAATATATCCTGAATTTAAAATTCCAATAGAAATATCAATTCCTCACTATAAAAATAAGAATTTTGAACACTATCAACAAATAAGGATCTTACCGAAAAAGAACTTTTATGAAATCGAAATAGTATATAAAAAAGACATAGAGAAATCAAAATTGAATACACAGAGATATTTATCAATCGATTTTGGATTGAATAATTTAATAACTACGGTAGAAAACAGAAATTTAAAGCCACTTATCATTTCAGGTAGAATCTTAAAATCTATTAATCGGCAATGGAATAAACGTAAAGCAAGGCTCTATTCTATCAAAGACAAACAGAACCTCAAGTGGACAAATAGACTTGATAATATTACTATTCATCGAAATTCAGTTATTACCGATTATTTACATAAAACAGCTCAAATACTTGTAGGATATTGCTTAAAAAACCAAATAGGACACATTTGTTTAGGTAAATTGGAAAATATAAAACAGAATATCAGAATGGGCAAACGGAATAACCAGAATTTCGTGAATATCCCCATTCAAAAGCTTAAACAAATGATAACCTATAAAGCTCAACTTGTAGGGATTCAAATTCATGAAGTCGATGAGTCCTATACTTCAAAATGTAGCTCATTGGATTTAGAACCGATTCAAAAACATAAAAATTATGTTGGTAAACGATTAAAACGAGGATTGTTTAAAGGCTCGAATTATCTTCTCAATGCCGACGTAAATGGGGCATTAAATATCCTCAGAAAAGTAGTCGGAGATGGTTTTATTCAAAATCTATCCGATAGAGGCTACTGGTTTCAGCCTGTGCGAATAAGGGATCTGTTCCAAACTTCGCATGCACAATTTATATTAAATTCTGTTAATATTATTTAACAATTTTAACAAAATTGATAACCTTTTTCATAGATTAATTATAAAAATTAATGAAAATTTAATACGAAAAGGTCATACAATTGTATAACAATCAAATTTTTTAATGATTTTACATGAGAAAATTTGATAATCGAGGATATTATTAATTAGGAAAATTATTATGGTTATTCGTTCGAAAGCACCGTTTCGAGTAAGTTTTGGTGGAGGAGGAACAGACATGGCTCCATATTGCGTTGAACATGGAGGCTGTGTGATAAATACAACAATTGATCGTCATGTCTATATAACTTTAAAACCAAGGAACGATAAAAAGATCCGAATTTATTCTATAAATCTTAAAAAAGAATACTTTTTTAAAATTGGAGATAAAGATTATTCAACTGATTTTGAAATTTTTAAAGGAATTATTAATGTTTTAAATGTGAATGATGGATTGGATATATTTATATACTCAGAACTTCCTGCGGGCTCTGGAATGGGGGGGTCATCTTCCTTATCTGTAGCCTTGATTGGCGCTTTAAATAATTATTATAATTTAGGGTTTTCAAAACATGAAATTGCACAAAAAGCATACGATATTGAACGAATCGAATTAAAGCAGAAAGGAGGATATCAGGATCAATTTGCTGCTGCTTATGGAGGCTTTAATTTTATAGAATTTTCTGATGTTGTTAAAGTAATTCCTATAAATACGAGCACAGAAATGATAAATGAACTCCAATTTTGTTTAATATTGTGTTATATTGGAGGTTCTCATTTTTCTTCTGACATTCAGAATGAAGTATTAAAGGGGTATAATATTGAAAAGAAATCCTTTATGGAAGCAATGCAAGATTTAAAAGATGTAGCCCATTCTATGAGAAATATTGTAGAATCTAACAATTTAAGTAGATTAAATGAATTTGGAAACCTCTTACATAAAGGATGGGTAGCAAAAAAGAGTTTAAGTACTAAAATCTCAAACAGAAAGATAGAGAATTTTTATTTAACTTCAAGGAAGTTTGGGGTTCTTGGTGGAAAACTACTTGGTGCCGGCGGTGGAGGTCATTTATTACTATTTTCAGACTCCCGTAAAAAGCATATAGTAATTCAAGAATTGGAAAAAATTGGTGGAAAAATTGTTAATTTTCATTTTAACCCAAAAGGCCTTGAAGTGTGGGAAATTAAATAGAATCAATATAATTTAAAGAAAGGGATGATAATATGGAAAATGAAATAATTGTAATTTTAGATGAAAGCATTAAAGTTAAAGAAGCGATAAAAAATTTAACACCAATTATTGCAAGAATCTCGGAGAAAATAATAATTGCCTACAGAAATAAGAAAAAAGTTGTTCTATTTGGTAATGGAGGAAGTGCAGCAGATGCACAACACATAGCTGCTGAATTTGTAGGAAAATTTTATATAGATAGAGAATCACTTCCATCTCTTGCTTTTCATACAAATACATCAGTGCTTACAGCAATAGCTAATGATTTCGGCTATGATTTGGTGTTTGAAAGGCAAGTATCATCATTTGTAGAAGAAGGAGATATTGCGATTGGAATTAGTACATCTGGAAATTCACCAAATGTAATAAAAGGTTTGATAAAAGCTAAAGAAAAAGGAGCCATAACCGTTGGTTTTACTGGCCAAAAACAAAATAAAATTGAAGAAATTGTTGATCTTTGTCTAAAAATACCTTCTTCCGATACTCCGAGAATTCAGGAAGGCCATATTACTGTAGGCCATATTATTTGTTATTTAGTTGAAAAAGAACTATTTGGGTAATCAATAATTTATGAAACAAGTAGCAGTCTCTATCCATGCGACAGAAAACTTCACAGCGGATATCTTAAAGGGATTAGAAGGTTTCGATTACATCCATGTAGATGTCATGGACGGTAAATTTGTAAATAATACAAATAATAATCTAAGTGTCTTTAAGACTTTAAAAGAAACTTATGATATTCCTATAATCGCCCATTTAATGGTCATAAATCCATTTGATTATATTAAAAAGATTGTTAACTTTATTGACATCTTTTTATTTCATTTTGAAATAAATAGCGATAAAATCAATATAATAGAAGAAATTAGAAAAGAAAATAAAAGAGTCGGTTTTGCTATAAATCCAGAGACTCCTATTTCTGAAATTATACCATTTCTAGAAAAAATCGATCTTGTCTTAATTATGAGTGTAAATCCCGGTTGGTCAGGTCAAAAATTCATACCAAATACGATAATAAAAGTTAATAGATTGGCGAACTATAAAAAGAAACATAATTTTATGATTGATATTGATGGTGGAATTAATCCAACAAACGCAAAACTATTAAATAATACAGATATTTTATCTAGCGCTAGTACTATTTTAGAAGCTAAGGATCCTAACAAAATTATCAAATTACTTAAAGAGTCTGATGAAATTAGCTAAAGAAAACAAGGCAATTTTCTTAGATCGAGATGGTGTAATCAATAAAGAAGTTAGTCATCTTTCAGATCCGAAAAATTTTGAATTTATTGAAGGTTCAATTGAAGCTTTAAAAATTCTTAAACAAAAAGGATTCCTGTTAATTATTATTACTAATCAAGCGGGTATAGCTAGAGGACTTTTTACCGAAGAAACTCTCATGGCAATTCATGATAAAATGATAAACATTTTAAAGAAAAATAATCTACAATTAGACGATATTTATTATTGTCCCCATCATCCTGATTTTACTGGATCATGTGAGTGCAGGAAACCAAATCCAGGTATGCTTCTGAAAGCGCAGTCAAATTTTAATATTAATTTAACCAATTCCTATATGGTTGGAGATACACTCAATGACGTTGAAACAGGTAAAGCAGCAAAATGTAAAACAGTTTTGGTATTAACTGGTTATGGAAAGGAAGAACAAAAAAAAGTACGCTCAATAATACCAGACATGATATTTAAAAACTTAAAAGAATTTGCTATAAATATATAAAACCAATTATTATTATATTCACTAACGTATAATCGTGAAATGATATGAAATTTTTTATAGATACTGCTAATTTAGAACAAATAAAAGAAATGCAAGCATTAGGAATAATTGATGGAGTTACGACAAATCCTACGTTATTAGCAAAAGAGGGGGCTGAGCCTATAGAACAATTAAGAAAAATATGTGAAGTTGTTGATGGACCTGTTAGTGGAGAAGTTATAGGATTAACTACTGAAGAAATGATTAATGAAGCTCGTGAATTATCCAAAATAGCCCCAAATATTGTAGTAAAGATTCCTTTTACAAAGGAAGGGATTAAAGCAGTCAAAATACTCGAACCTGAAGGGATTAAAACAAATGTTACTCTTGTATTTTCACAAAATCAAGTTTTAATTGCAGCAAAAGCTGGAGCTTCGTATATAAGTCCTTTCATAGGAAGGTTGATGGATAATGGTCAAAATGAAATTGATATGCTTTGGGAATCAATGGAGATTCTTAACGCTTATGATTTTAAATCCGAATTAATCGTTGCGTCTATTAGAAACACTAGGCATGTTATTGAATCCGCAAAAATGGGTGCTCATATCGCTACGATCCCTTTTAGTGTCCTTGAGAAAATGTTCAAACATCCAAACACTGATCAAGGATTAGAAGCATTTCTTAAAGACTGGGAAAAATTACAAGGAGAATTAAAAAAATAAATCCGTATAATGGCTCTTGTTGATGAAATTTCCAAATGGAATAATAAGAAAGTATTAATTATTGGAGATGCTTTAATAGATAAGTATATTTTTGGATATACAGATAGAATCTCTCCTGATGCTCCTGTCCCTAACGTAAAAATTGAAAAAAGCAGTGTTTATATTGGGGCAGCTGGATTAGTGCTTCAATTTATACAGTCTTTGGGAGGAATTCCCGAAATATACACTATTATTGGTAATGATTTTGAGGGAGATTTATATTTAAAAAAGATAAAAGAGTTGAATGTTAACTCTAGTGGTATTCTTGTGGATGAAAATTTAAGAACACCTCAAATAACGCGAATAAAAGCAATGAATCAGCATCTTTTACGTTTAGAAACCGATTATAATGGTGATATATCTCAACCTATAATAGAAAAATTTAAAGATCTAATAAATAATAAATCTCAAGATATAGGAGCAATCCTAATTTTAGATTATGGTTTAAAAGGAATATTTAAGGATTTATTTATTCAAAATTTATTACGAGATTTAAAAGAAAACTATAAAAATATTCCTATAATTGTTCGTCCTACAAAATTCAATTATTATCTTTATGAAAATGTAGATTTAATAAAAATTAATCTTCAGAAAGCTTTAGATACATTTTCAATCGATTGTTGTAATGAAACAAGCATTACGATTGCCGGAAAAAGGATTTTAAATTCTTCCAAATGTAAAAATATTCTGTTAAATTACTTGGAATTAGATTCTTATTTATTTTCAAGAGAAAGTGAGAAGGTGGAAAAATTTAATCCAATTCTACAACAACCTGTTAGAAGTTATGTAGCTATTGGTAGTGTTATTATGGCAGTGCTAGGATTGTCAGTTGCTTCTGGAATATCAGTACATGATGGAGTAAAAATATCACTTTTTGCTGCTGCCCTTACAGCATCACTCCCCCCTGTAGAATTTTATGGAGTAAAAAAACTTCAGGATTTTATATTAAATATAATTCACAAAACTTAATTCATTTTTATAAATATTAGAATGGAATTATCTAAACTCGAAGAACAAAGTATTTTAATTGATATTCTAGATATCAAAAAAGACATTTTAAGGATGATATATAAAGCCCAATCAGGACATCCTGGGGGTTCATTATCATGTGCTAATATTATATATCTTCTTTATAATAATATTATGAAATTTAATAACAGAGATCCTACTTGGGAAGAACGAGATATTTTTATATTGAGTAAAGGACATGCAGCGCCTGCTCTATATGCTGTTTTATCAAAATTGGGTTTTATAAAAAGAGATGATTTATTTACATTAAGAGAATATGGTTCTATATTACAAGGACATCCCGTTAAGAATGAAGAAATTGGTATTGAAATATCTACAGGATCACTAGGAATGGGATTATCAATTGGAGTTGGTTGCGCTTTAAGTGCTAAATTAGATAACAAAAATAAAATTATTTATGTTTTATTAGGAGATGGAGAGTTGAATGAAGGGGCTATTTGGGAAGCTGCTATGTCTGCTAGTCATTATAAGTTAGATAACTTAGTTGCAATTGTAGATCGTAATGGTTTTCAAATAGATGGTTCAACAGAACAGATTATGGCTTTAGAACCATTAGTAGATAAATGGAGAGCATTTGGTTGGGAGGTTATTGAAGTAGATGGATCAAACCTTATAGAAACACTTCAAGGATTTGAAAGAACTAAATCTATAATTGGTAAGCCTAAGGTTATTATTTCTTTTCTAATCAAAGGAGCTGATGTTTCATTCATGCAACATACTAGAGAGTATCATGGACGAGCACCAAATGAAGAGGAATACAATATAGCTCTTAGAGAACTTGAAGATATAAAATTGAAATTAAAAAAAGGTAATTAACTCAATGTCAGAACCTTCTCTCAGAGATACTTTTGGAGATTTCTTAGTTGAACAAGGTCATAAAAATAAGAATATTGTAGTTTTAGATGCTGATTTATCATTATCTACAAAAACATTTAAATTTGCTAAAACATTTCCAAATCGATTCTTTAATATGGGAATTGCAGAGCAAAATATGGTAGGAACTGCGTTGGGGTTTTCGATTTCTGGAAAAATTCCGGTAGTAAGTGGGTTTTCTATATTTACAACTGGAAGAGCATGGGAATTCATAAGGTTTGCTTGTCATGACAAATTAAATTTAAAAATTATTACAACACATAGTGGTATCGTAGGAGAAGATGGTAGCACCCATAACGCCTTAGAAGATCTTAGCTTAATGGCTACTCTCCCAAATATGAATGTTTTAGTTCCTTCTGATAATGTTGAGCTTGAAAAAATATTAGAATACAGCTTTAATACAAAAGGACCATTTTATATCAGATTACCAAGGGGTTCTTTTCCTAAAATTCATGAGGACAATTATAATTTTATTATTGGAGAACCAGACATATTAAAGGATGGAGATGATATTTGTTTAATTGGAACCGGATATGGTAGTATTTTAGCTATTAATTCTGTTCAAGCCATAGAAAAAGAGTTAAAAATATCTATTAAAGTAATTAATCTTCCAAGTATTAAACCAATAAATGATAAATCTCTATTGAATGAGGTAAAAAAAGTTAATGGGATTGTTGTTATAGAAGAACATAATATCTATTGTGGGTTTGGAAGTATAATTGCACGAATTATTTCTGAAAATTATGCGAAACCTATGAGATTTATCGGAATAAATAATACATTTGGTCAATCAGGAAAAAGAGAGACTCTATTAGATGCTTATAATATAAATCAAAGAGAAATTTTAGAACAAATAAAAAAAATCATTACTTAATTTTTATAATTTTATTTCAATTTACCTATAATTCATCATTTATGTTTGTTAGGTAAATATCCCATTCTATCTAAAGCTTTCAAAACAATTTCTTTGCTTTCTTCAACTGTTTGTTTATCGGTTTCTACTATGATATCAACTATATCAGGTTCTTCGAAAGGATGATCTATACCTGTGAAATCTTTTATTTCTCCTGCTCTTGCTTTTGCGTACATCCCTTTTACATCTCTTCTTTCACATTCTTCAAGAGAACATTTTACATAAACAAGTATATAATCTCCAATTTCTTCCCGTGAATAAGCTCTGATCTTATTATATGGTGATACAAAAGAAGCAAGCACTGCAACACCATTTCGAGTTAATAATTTAGCTACAAATGTTACTCTTTCTATGTTCATATTTCTATCTTCTTCACTAAATCCTAAATCTCTAGTTAAACTCTTTCTCACTATATCACCATCAAGACGCTCTGCTTTCATGCCTTTGTTTCTTAAATCCTCTGCAACCGAATTTGCAAGCACACTTTTACCTGAACAAGGAAGTCCAGTAAACCATAATGTAAATCCTTTATGCTCCATTTTTTTAACCTTTTTCTTTAAAATTTAATAATATGACCTTCCATATCAAAAGGAATTTCTAATCCCAAAATATTAAGAGAAGTAGGTGCTATGTCAAGAATGCTTTTTTCTCCTAGATTTTTACCTATTTTCTTTTTTGGATCAAAAATTATATATACTCCATACCAATCATGAACAGCGTCATCAGGACCTGTATCATTTTCATCCAAATACATTGACTTATATC
Source organism: Promethearchaeia archaeon (assembly GCA_036478875.1). Lineage (GTDB taxonomy): Archaea > Asgardarchaeota > Lokiarchaeia > Sigyniarchaeales > SOKP01 > Loki-b32. The sequence goes on from JAZGEW010000124.1 coordinate 8,701, forward strand.
CAACGGTTCCAGCAGATCTCCAATTTAAATCATCAAAATATACCATTAAATCAGGAGCATCTCCTCGAATTATCTCAAATAATTCCTCTGGTTTATAGACCTTAGTATCCATTTGATTACCATTGTGATCTTTGATAGATTTTATTTTTTCCCTGATTTCATCTCGCCAGTTTTCATAATCTTTTTCTTCTATAATTCCATTTGGTTCTCTTCCTTTTAAATTTAAAAATATTCGTGCATAATATCCTCCCCATCCCCATGCATAAGTATTTTCCCAATCGATATCCGCTTCTCCGATTCTTGTTTTCGGTTTTGGTTTTGTTTTAAATTTTAAAAATCCCAACTGTTCAAGTGCCATATTCACACAAATTAATCCTTTCATTGCTTTTGCGCCATGATCTGACACGATCATTATAATTGTATCATCATCTAATATATCTAGGAGTTCTCCTATTTTAGTATCCAAATATTGATAATATTTTTTCATTTCAAATTCGAATCGATTACCCGGTTCATACTTGTGGTGTTTTTTATCATAATATTTCCAAAATGCATGGTGAAATCTGTCTAATCCAATTATTACAAATTTAATATAATCCCATTCTTTATTTTCCATCAAATATTTTACTGTTTTGAATTGAATCTTACTCATTTCGTAGATTTCTTTTAACAAAATCTCTTTCTTATCAACTCTAAAATTGACATCAAAGAGATAATCTCCTATATTCCTTATGATCTCTTCCTTGAGTTCTGGAGGATATGTAAATGCTGTAGTGCTATCAGGAGTAATAAATCCTGTAACTAGGCATCCATTTATTTTTTGAGGTGGATAAGTCGGTGGTATTCCCAAAACACACGATTTTAAACCTTTTTTAGCTATTATATCCCATACTTTTGGCTCTTTTATATTGTAGGATGTAGCTATCCAGAAATCATTATAAGAATTCTCTTTTCTATGCCTAAAACCATATAATCCTAATGTACCTGCTTTCTTTCCTGTTGCCATTACTAACCAAGCGGGTATTGTGATTGGAGGATCACAGGATCTAAGTTTTCCATAAACCCCTGATTCCATCAATTTTTTTATGTTAGGACAATCCTCAATGAATTCTTCAAATAGAGTTCTTGGTGTAGCACAATCTAAGCCAATAATGACTAATTTTTTTTTAACCATAAGATTTATCTTCAAAATTAAGCATTTAAGTTTTAATAGAAATCATTCTACGAATGGATTTTTATATCTTAGGATAACTTCAGCAACTTCAGGACGCATAACCTCAATATTTGGTGGCTTTCCTTCCTGTAAAGTTGCCCTTATCTCTCTTCCTGCAAAATAGTTTTGCATTTCAGGAGGATGGGGACAAATTTTATCATTAACAACAGCATTACATTTACTACACTTTGAGAATGATCTGAATTTAATTGGTTCAATACCTAAATCTGGAAATTTATTGAAGATGTCATGAGCGTCATAAGGTCCATAATAATCACCAACTCCAGCATGATCTCGACCAATGATAATATGATCACATCCAAAATTTTTTCTTGTTATGGCATGGAAAATAGCTTCTTTAGGTCCAGCATATCTCATTTCTGTTTCAAATGTACTCAACACAACTCTGTTTTTAGGATAATACTCTTTTATAAGTGCTTTATATGCCTCAATAATTATGTTATCTAAAAAGTCACCTACTTTCTTCTTTCCAATAACAGGATTGATAAATAAACCATCTACATAAGTTAATCCTGCTTTTTGAACATATTCATGACCTAAATGAGGAGGATTTCTTGTTTGAAATGCTACAACTCTATCCCAACCCTTTTCCTTAAATAAAACTCTTGTTTCGACCGCTTTTAAATCTAAATCTGGAAAAGTGGGTTTAGGCTCGTTAATTAAGAAGATTTCTCCTCCTATGAGTTTTTCTTTATAATTAAAAACTCTCATTACTCCGGGATGGTTTTTATCTAATGTACCATATGTTTTTTCAGCATATTGATTCTTCTTATAATTATAAATTGTTTCTATGTTCATTAATGCAATAGGAGTTCCACTGCCATTTGTGAGAATTATTTTATCATCAGCTTTTATATTATTGATTTCATCTTCTGAGACATCCAGCGTAATTGGAAATGGCCAAGCAATGTTACTTTCTAAGTACATAGTATCTAAAACATAATGGTAATCATTTTCATTCATGAATCCCTCTAAAGGGCTAAAAACTCCAAAAGAGATATTTTTAATCTCTTTAAGTGTCTCTGGTCTGACAATTATTTTCTCAAATTCGTTAATTTCTCCTTTTATTCTTTCTTTTTCAATTCTCGGTAATTCTCTGTTTATTAATGTTCCACCATGGGGTTTAATCATTTAATCTTGTAACCTCTGCTAAATTTTAATATTTTTCTTGAAATTTTTCCTTTTCTAATCAATATATCCTAAATCCCTTAAGCGTTGCTTTACTTTTTCTTCTTCTTCCTTAGTAAATGCTTGTTTTGATTTCTCCTCTTCTTCTATAGAAGAAATAACTTGCCTTAATACATAGGTGACATAACTTGATACAGAAGAGAAACCTGTTCCTTTCATTCTTTCTTTAACTTTTTCAGCTAAAGGTTTAGGAATTGAAACCGTTGTATACTCTACTTTATACTCATCTTCAGGCATTTTAAATCACTATATAATAATAATTTTTAATAAGAGCTCATCATATTTAATGTTATATAATGATGGGTAATTAAATGGATAAATAATGATGATAATCTACATTACCAAAAAAGAAGAAGATCCTAAGTAATTTCTAAATATGTGAACTAAAAATGCCGATTAAATTCAAAGAATTTTTTCATTATCACAAGAAGGTTAAGTTAAGAAGTTTAATTAATTATTAGATATACATAGTTTAATACAATTGATATTAATTTCCTGATATTTGTTAGGAAAGCTTTAACTTTTATACAAAATGTTTTTTAGAAAGCTTCTTTTGATTTATTTATATTTATGATTTTAAATTGGAGATGTTATTATTAATACATGAAAATTTGTGTACTCGCAAACGAATTTTATCCTACATATGGTTATTCTTCAAAAAGTCGCTACTTGAAAGCAATTGATAAAATTATTATATCTTGCAATAAAATGAATTTTTTGATAAAAAAAATTACCCTCAATTAGACATAGGTAAATTAAAAATATCGATAAAATAATGAAAATAAACATGATATTCAAAAAAATACGTCGTGTCATTTCGAAGACATCTGCAATTGTAGAAAAAAATATTCAGATGAGAATGCGTTTTAAATATAAAACTATATTATCTTATATCACTCCGATTTTAACAATATTAATAACAGTTATTATAATGGATAAATTTTTCGACTATAATATTAAATTTGATCCATGGACATCAGAAAATTATATGGTATTTGTATTTATTGGATACAATATTTTATTGATGAGAGGTATGATAAATCTTATACCGCAAAATCTTATGATAGAGAAATACTGGAAAACCCTCCCCGCTTTAATTACCGCCCCGTTTAATCGTTTTTATTTATTGTTCGGATATATTTTTTCTGAAATTTTAGGCATCATAATTCCCTTTACGGTGTTTTTAATTATTACCTTTATTTATTATCCTATATCTTTCTTAACTTTTATAATAATAATTATAATATTTTTGGGAATTTCTATTATATTTTCAGGAATAGGGCTCTTACTAGGAGCATTCGCGATTTCAAATGAAAATTTATGGTCTATGTTAGATTTTATTGCAAGAACGATTTTTTGGTTTAGTTGTATATCATATCCTTTTTATCTCTATCCCAAAATAATTCAAAACATTATTGATATAAATCCAATTTATTACATAATTGATATAATTAGATGGACTTGGATTGAAGATAACATATTAATGACTGTACAATTACATCCTGTACATATACTCATATTTATTTCGTTATTGATAATATTTCCAATTATATGTGTTTATACATTTAATTATATATATAAAAAATTAGGGATTTCGGGGTATTGAATTGAATATTATTGAAACTTTTGATTTATCTAAAACATATCATTTAAAAGGAAGAAAAAAACAAATACACGCTTTGAATAACATAAACATTTGTATAAAAGAAGGAGAAAAGTTTGGATTATTGGGTCCAAATGGCGCTGGCAAAACCACGATTATCTCCATTCTAACAATGCTCATACAACCTACAAGTGGCTATGCCATCATTGACGGAAATAATATTTTAAAACAACCTAATATCATTAAGCAAAAAATAGCTCTTATGCTCGGAAGTGAAATGATTTATTATCGAATAACAGGATATGCAAATTTAAAGTTTTTCTGTAAAATATATCAAATAAAAAATTATAAGGAAAAAATAGAAAAAATTGCACAAGAATTAGGTTTGGAAAAATGGATTCATGAATATGTTGAAAAATATTCTACAGGAATGAAGATTAAATTAGCTTTATGTCGAGTTTTATTACTTGATCCAAAAATACTGTTTTTAGATGAACCGATGTTAGGATTGGATGTAAAAACTACAAATTTTATACTTGATAAATTAAAAAGTTTGGATAAAACAGTATTCTTAACTAGTCATAACCTTAATGTTTTAGAAAAGGTATGTAATAACTTTGCGTTTATTAAAGACGGATCTATTATTTTAAAAGGAAGAAAAGAAGAATTAAAATTTTTCTTTCAACAGGAAGTACAAATCGCTATAATTGTAGATAAAAATAGTCAATTAAGAAAATCATTAGAACAAGAAAAATTTATTAACAAGATTGATGTAATCATTAACGATAATACAAATTTTCAAGAGATTACTGTATCATTAAAAGAAAGAAAGAATTACAACGATTTATTTTCTATTTTAAAAGATCACAATGTGATAAAAATATTCGAGAAAGAATTGCATATTGAAGATCTATTTTTAAAGATAATGAAATAGCATTCTATTTTATAGGTAATTAACTCTAAATCTCCTATGAAAACAAATGTCGTAGTTTAATTTAAAAGAAGAATATATATATTCAGTTTTTCTTTTTAAATAGTGATTTATAAATATTGTATTCTTTTTTTGCAACTTAATCTAAAGAGAATTCTGACATTACTGATTTTCTTGATTCTAGACCAATTTCAAAATGTAGTTCTTTATCTTGATATAATTTTAGAATAAATTCACATGTTGAGAATGGGGTTATGTCATGATTTTCTTATGTTTTATAAGATATTCCTGTAGAATATCTTTCAAGATAATAATATCTTAAATCTAAGTGGTTTTTCAAAAACTTTCATATTTAAGGATTTTTATAGTAAAATATTTCTATTCTCAAACTACTAATATTTCTGAGCATAATTCAGAATAACCTTTACCTAATTCATAAAAAAAGTCCTTCAAATCTTCACTATTTTTTTTATTCTTGATATCATATTATTACATTTTTTTTCATCAAGGAATTTCTTTTCCTTAGCAAGTTCATATAAAGTTAAAAACTTAATAGGTGTGCTAATTTCTGCAGTAAAATGTTTAGTGATTAGTTTCTTCTTATATTCTTGTTCTTTAAACTGATATCTTTTTTCAAACTCTTCCAAAAGCTCTCTCGCTTTTCTATCTTTTGGTACTATTTTTTGAGTAATTTTGATTTTCTTTTCGGTCAATGGAATCTTTTTTTCATCATAAAAAGTAAATCCTTTCAAACTTGTATCCTCTCCTAGTGTAGAACCTTTAATTGGAATCATATACGGAAAAACCTTAACGACATCTCCTCTTTCTATAAATTCAATACAGGAATCAATTGTTAAAAAAATATCCTCTACTAATGTGACTAAAGTACTTAATATTATATAAATGATCGATTTTATTCCTGCCTTATTAAGTTCTCTTAAAACTTTCTTATTATCTTCAGGACTTACTCCTTTATTCATATATTTTAGCTCTTTTTGAGAGAATGATTCAACACCCAAACTAACAAAAAAGAAATTTGCTTTTTTTAATAAACCTATTAACTCAGGCTCTCTGATAAAGGTGTCAATTCTCGTTTTTGTAGCAAAAGACAGTGAAGGAAATTCTTTCCCTAACTTAATAAACATTTTTAACATGTCAACATTATCTTTATTGCCTCTATCAAAAAAATTATCATCTTTAAATAATATGGTTTTTGCCTTTGGTTGATTTTTTAGCAATTCCCGAAGGTATATCTCCATATCTTCTGTTTTTAGACTTATACTCCTAACAGGAGCCTTTGCTGCAAAACTCTGGAAATTTGTTGAAGAACAAAATACACAATTATAGGGGCAATAATTAGATGTAAATGGTTTCAAAACGAGTATTTTTTTTTTTAACTCATTATCTTTTAGTTCTTCTTCGGTATAATAGCTACTAATTAAATCCCAATATTCCTTTTGAGGAATTACATCAAAATTAGTTAACATTGTGACTTCTTTAAATAACTCATAATCCATCGGAAGATTAGGTTTTGTTAAAATATTAGAGTCTCTCAAGAATAATCCTTCAATTTGTTTAAGAAGATCTACATTTCGTTTGACCTCCTCAATTGGGTGTTTTTTCAATACTTCAACTAGTTTTTTAAGTGGTTTTTCTCCCTCGCCAGCAATAATTAGATTTAACTCAGAGAAATTTTTAAAGAGAAATTTACTATTAAATGTTGCCTCTTGACCTCCTGCAATGAATAAAGATTCAGGAGAATTCTGTACACAAAAATACATTAAAGAAATATCATAATCCAAGGTGAAATGAAGGGGACTAAATCCTATTATATCAAATTTCTTATTATTTAATAATTTTGAAAACTCTTGAAAAACATCTATGTGTAAATTAGGATCAAAAATATCTACTTTAACTTCATCCATTTTATTTCTTAAAAAGGCTTCTATTCTCCACAGTCCCATTGGAGGTGATAGAAAGTTTTTTGTACCACAATCTTTCTCCCAACTATTAATTAGCAAGATATTCATTATATACATCCATCAAATTAAAGAGGTTTCTTAAATTTTCCTATATTTTTATATAATCAGGATTTAATTCAATATTTTTTTCTTATTATAGCTCTTAGAATTTGTTTTCAACAGTTTTCATTTAATTTAGAATCTCTCATAAAATTAAAAGTATTTACTTAGTCTATTAAATCATTTGGTAAAATTTTAAAACCAAATATCTTTAAGACTGTCTTTTTCATATAATCAAGTAGACAGAATACTCATTACACATATAAATCTTTAACTTATTACAGCAAAGTATGGTGATCATTAATCATTACCAAAACATCGAAAGAATTAAAAATCTTCTTGTTAATTGTTTTTGATTATTTTCTAATAATAATCAAGAAAAATAAAGAACTCACTAATGACAATAAAAATGGAATGCAACATAGTAAATACTCTAGTGGTGTAATATAGAATCAGATTTAATTCATAAAAGTATAAGTTTATTCCTTATTTAAAACAATATTACTGTTTATA
>JAZGEW010000125.1:0-4777 GCA_036478875.1 Promethearchaeia archaeon
TAATATTAAAGTAAGAAATAAATTTAATTGATTTTAATTAGAAATATTTTATAGTAATTGTTTAAGAATAATTTATTTATGAATGCTCGTGAACGATATCTTGCTGTTTTTGATGATAGGAAAAGAAATATGTTAGATAGAATTCCTACTCACGTTCAGTATATAAGAGAGGGATTTATTTCCAAATATAAACATGAAATTATGAAATCTTATCATGGACGATTATTTAATAATATATATTTTGATATGCCTTACATATTAGGATTTGAATCAATTTTTGCGCGATTTCCTTTAAGTTATGAGATTAGATCTATTAAAGTTCAAGATAATGAAGGAAATATAATTAGAATCAAAGAAAACGGACAATCATTAAAACAAAAATCAACTTATTACGAGGGAGGATTCATACATTCCATTGAAATTTTGGATGAATTATGGGAAAATTTAAAATTAATTGATAATAGCGAATATATTACAAAATTGATTAACTATTATGAAAAGCTTGCTCCTTTCATATTTCCAGTATTAACAGTTGATGGTATCTTCGATAGAGTTTGGAAAAGTATGGGAATGCCAATTTTTTCCCGAAATTTCCAAAAAAAGACAAAACTCTATAAAAAATTAATTGAATTTTATGCTGAGTTAGCAAAAATAAATGTTGAAGGGTTAATTAACGCTACAGAAGACAGAGGAAAAACCATCACATTTTTAGATGATGTTGCTTTTAAAGGGCGCTCCATGATATCTAAAGAACGATGGAATCAAGATTTTTTACCTTTCTATAAAGAAATTCTTTCAATAGTTTTAAATGCCAATTTAATTCCTCAAATTCATACTGATGGCGATCCTACAGAATTAATCCCTTCATTACAGAGTGCTGGTTTTAGGGGTTTACAAGGTTGGGAAGGAGGTGCCGATCCACAATATATCAATGATAATTTCCCAGAATTTGTTATAATTGGATTTGGTGATGTTAGCCATATACTTCCTTTTGGAGATCAAGAACAAGTTGAAGAGCACATAAAAAGTTTAATAAATACTCTAAAAGATAATAGACATTTTATTATTGGTCCAAGTACGGTTATTTTTCAAGAGATTCCTCTTAGAAATGTAAGAACCTTTATCAATGCAGTAAGGAAATATGGAAAATATTAAAAAATTTCTTTTGAATCATTCAAAATGATAAAAATAAATTATTTTATATATTGAGAACTATGTTATTCAATTTATCGTTAAAAAGCACTAATATTGGTTGGAAAATTTTATGTTTATAATAATTTTGTTTTTAATTTTTCTTTTTCTATTAAATTTTCTTACTTATTGGATACTTATCTTAAAGCAAAAACTACTTGATAGTAAATTGAGTGCTTGGTATAAGAAACTTTTCCCAATAATTTGGATTATTTGTGTGTATCTTATTCCAATCGTAAATTCAAGCTTATTCCAACCGTTTTTTAATGAAAATGTTAGCTATTTTCATCAATATTGGATATGGTTCATCTTTATAGGTATCATCATAATTGTACTTGGAATCAAAATTCATACATTAGCAACCAAATTATTAAAAACTGCAATTAATGAGGGAGAGACCCCAATATTAATAAGAAAGGGTGTTTATGAGATTGTAAGGCATCCTCAATATTTATCATGGCTTCTAATATACTTAGGTATTACATTTATATTCGATTCTTTTATAGCTGTAATTATTTCCCCCATCTTGCTTATTTTAACAGAATTACTATGCTTTCTAGAAGAAAAATATTTGCTGATATCAAAATTTAAAAAAAAATATGATCAGTACAAAAAAAAGACTCCCTATAGGTTAATTTCTCCCCCATACAATTATATATTTATAATTATGGGGATTATTGTAGTTTATATTGGATTCTTAAATATTGTTAATATTTAATAAATGTAATTTTAGAATAAATTTCGGGTTATCTAATATAACGTTTTAACCCGATGTATATCCTCCCTAAGTATTTCCAAAAAGATATTTATTTTTTCAATTTGTTCATTAATTATTTCAATTTTTTTATCTATAATCTCTGAATCTGAAATACTTTTTTTCTCGAGTTCCTTTCTTACAATATTGTACGATCTTATTTGATTTAAGATGTTTTGCATTCTTTTTATCTTAATTTGATATAATTTTTTGTATTTTTTTAGATCATCGAGTTTTGTTTCAATACTTTCAATATAAGTGAAACATCTATCGATGTTTTCCTCTTTCTTTAGATCTTTAATAATTAATTCTATGCTCTTTAAATAAGTTATTACTAAATTCTGTTGTTCCTTATCTATTGATTCTAATTTAAAATGTGATTCTGATGAAACTTCTTCAAGTATATCTGAAGTATATTTGATTTGAACTCTGTTTGGAACTTGACCTAGAGTATCATCTACTTTAATAGGGTCGTTGGCTATTTCATATTCATCAAGATCAGTTATCAGTTCAATCTCATCTAATTCAACTTGCGTGATTAAAGGAGAGAATTTCACCTGCAATTTTTTATGTCCAAAGTATTCATTATTCTGTCTTAGGATTTGAGTGTAAATTTGGATAAATTCTGGTCCAATTGGAGCAAATAAAACCCCTCCATTTTCATCAAGTTGATTTAATAAAGGATGTATTTTAGATTGTTCAATAGCACCAGTTACTAAAATTTTTTGCCAAGGGCTTAATTCTGGCATTCCATTAAGAGGATTCTTAACGATAATAGAAATATGATCATCTAATTTTAACCTCTTTAGATTCTCAGAAGTTATTTTAGCGATTTCAGAATTTGCCTCTAGAATGATGATCTCTCCCTTCGGTGCTAATTTATGTGCTAGCGCTACGATATATCCACTTTTTGCCCCCAATATTAGTAAATCATCATCTTCAGTTAAAGAAAGGCCTTGAAGCATAATACTTATCATACTGGGTGCAGAGATCGTTCTATAGCTATTAGGGTTCTGCTCATCGTAATAGAATAAATTTGGAACATCCTCATAAAGTCTAACTATTTTGAAGAATTTTTCCGGAATAAACTGTTCTAAAGGAACGTCCATAAAAGCTTTTATTAAACGTTTATCTTTTAAGATTTCATTTAAAATTAAAGTGTCTACTAAATGCTTTTTTTTAAATTTAAGTTTATCCTTGATTTTTTCGTTTCGGTCCAAATTATATCAATCATTTTTTATATTAAAAAAATAATATAAAAACAAATTATTATACTTTATTATAATAATTTCAAACTGTTCTAATCGTAGCTAATTATTATGATGGTTCTAGATATTGAGAGTTTAAAAGACGCAAGGATAACTTTAACTTTAATTTTCGTAAATATTCTAAGTTTTTTACTATTTAATTTAACAGCACCAGAGGAAGTAATACTTCTTTTAGTACAAATTAACAGAAACATAATCTATGAATATGAAATATGGAGACTAATAACTTCAATGTTTCTTCACGGCGATCCTATCCATTTATTATCCAATATGTTTGCTCTACTTTTATTTGGGGCGACCGTAGAAAATAACAAAAGTATTTCTAAAACTCAGTTTTTAATTATCTATTTTGTTTCAGGTTTAATTGGTAATTTGTTTTCCTTAATTTTTCTTCCATTGGATGCAATTAGTTTAGGCGCGTCAGGAGCTATTTTTGGTTTAATTGGGGTTGTTTTTACAATTATAGCTACAGATGACCGTTCTCTCTTATTTTTTGCATTATTTTATCTCGTGTTTTTTATCGCGACTTCATTTATGCCTGGAATAAACTTTTGGGCACATATTTTTGGCTTATTAGGAGGAGTTCTCTTGGGTTATTTATTCTATTTCCGAAAAAGGAAAATTAAGCTTGTTTATTAACTTATTAAGTTTAATTCATGTGTAGAGATAATTTATACCTCAAGTTCTTTTTCTTCTTGTTCACAATTAAATAGTATTTCTCCACATTCTTTGCAGATCTCATCATACCAAGTAAACCTAGTTCCACATCGAGAACACTTCCATCTCTTTTCTAGTTCAATTAACCAATTATTTAATCCTTTTTCTTTTATTGTTTTAAGATTTTTTAATACTACTGAATGATGTGGATACTTATCATTTCTAAAATCTAATATTTTCGAACAAGCGAATTCCTTACATTCATGACAAAACTCTACATTTTTTGCTTCAGCACATAGTTTTATCTCACAGTCAATACAATATATAGAATTCTGATGAGTTTTACAACCAAAGCATTTAACATCACTTAACTTCATATCCCACTCTTTTGCTTTCACTTCAATATTCCCACACTCATTCACGAGACATATCTCGCAAGCTCCACAATATAACCCGCAATATGAATCATATCTGAAATTCAACAAAACACCTCATAATTTTATTTTTTCTTTTTCTTTTTAACAGCCAATTCCATAGAAAAATCTTTTGAACAAATATCATTAATAGAACAAATATCACATTTTGGCTTGATAGGAATGCATATCTGTTGACCAAACCTCACAAGTAATCTATTTAATTTTATCCAAAGTTCTTTTGGAATCGTATTCTTTAAAGCAACTTCTGTTTTAAGTGGATTTTTAGAGAAAATTGATTTTTATTACAAAAATTATCCAGAAATCTTTGACACATCAACATTTACAAAAATGTTATATATAATATTATAATTTTATTCAGTGCAATTTATATGTTTTAGGCGAAAATAATATGAAATCAAATGCAAAATCAAGAACAATAATTTTAATCACTTTAGGAATCCTTTCGCTTTCTCTACTATAATAATTAACAA
>JAZGEW010000126.1:0-4764 GCA_036478875.1 Promethearchaeia archaeon
AATAATTTTAACCATAGTTGGTTTAGCAATAGTCCTCTTGGTTTACATATTAGTTTTTATACCTATTGAAGCATCAGTTTCAACTTATGGAATTTTAGAGTATGAATTTGCCTGGACGCCTGACAGAGTGCAAAATATCTTTTCAACCTGGGGTACTGATGGAATGGACAATCAATCTTTAGCGATATATTGGGATTTCTTGTATATAGTTGGCTATGTTTCTTTAGCTCTTGGGTTGATTTTGCTGGTGTTAAGGAGATCAGAAGGTAAAATACAAACTCTTGGACTGTATTTTACAATAACACCATTTTTGACAGGAATTTTTGATATAATCGAAAATGTTAATCTCCTTATAATGCTAGGGTCTCCTACATCCATTTCAGCTACTAATTCATTTGTCGCTTCGTTATGTGCTTTAATAAAATTCAGTATGTTATTTGCGGCAATCGATTATTTTATAGTTGCTTTGATTATCGTGATAATTAACAAATTTAAAAAGGTATCCACAGTAGAGAAGAGATACCCACTATAGAATGGGATGGTGAAACTGATCTCAATACAATGACCGCATGGATGGTAAAGGATAAGGGTTCTCATGCCTCACTTGATGACTTATTTCGAGAAGTTCAAAAAGGTTTTAACAAGGTACCAATTGAAATTATGAATTATTCAAATAATCATACAGAGAAACTTCGAAAAAAAATATAACGTAAATTTTTTTTTACAATTTAATTTTTCATCTAATTTTTTTACTAAACAAACTCTATTTTTTATTTTTTCATAAACTTATTTAAATTATATAGATTTTTCTAAAAATAAATCGTTCAAATGCTTTATCCATTCCATTCCAAGAATTTCTAAGTGATTTTTGAAATCTATTGAACTCAATTTCTTAATATCATGAAATTCACTATTATATTCCTCATAGAGCTCTTTAAAGTAAATATGTATTAAGTTTTCATACTGTTTGATATGAACAAGTGGATTTAAGAAGAATATAACCGTAAAATGGTCTAAATTAAAAATAGAATGTAATTTAATATTAGATCCTTTAAGATTAATACAAGGTACATTTTGAATGTTAATTTCTTCTGAGAATCTTTCTAATGCACTAAAATACATAGGAATAAGTTCTACATCAAAGTGCTCACATCTAGATTTATCTTTCATATTCTTTTTAATATAAAATTCTAGGGCACCCTTATACACCTCTAATGATGCAAGTGTTTTTCCATCCTTATCCGATAGTAAGCAACCAATAAATGGAGGAGGAGAAAAATCATTCTCATCATTAAAATAAAAGTGCTTTTTATTCTCTTGAGCATTTAATTCTAAGGAATCATTTGCAATCATATATAAAATCTCTATATCAATCTTCAAATAAATGAAAAGAAATTTTTGTATATAAATAGATAACAAAAAAAAACTGTTTTGTGATTTTGATACAAAATAATGTTCTTTTGTGTACAAAAGACTTTATTGTTTGTTCATTGATTCTAAAGAATTTTTACTAAATCGTCCTACTTATTAGTTTTAAATACATTTTCAAACTTAACTTAAAATTATGTTAACAAGTAAATATTGTGATAATTGTGGATATCTTATGAAGGAAAATTCCATATATCGAGAAGACTTTAAAGAATGCACTCAACACCATTGTTCCAAATGTGGAAATTGTTATGAATCGGGATTTAGGTATAACTCATTAACTAAACAATACATTAAACACTTGCGTTTTAATCCTTAATTTTAAGCATAGGACATGTACTAGAACGAAATCCTAATACACTTGGAATCATATTAAACCTATGTATTTAACCAGTTGAGTCATTATTGGTATAAATTTTACAATTTTGGAAATTATCTTAGCAAAATTTATATATATCCAATTGAATAATGTTCATGGGTTACGACAAAATATATTTATGTCTCAAAAACAAAATTCGAGGAGATTTAGTTTTTCAAATAAGCAAATTAAATTTAAAAATATAGTTAAAGGTATCCATGACTGTTTCTTTCATTCTAAAGGGGGATGCTTTCATATGGAGAGACTCTCTGAAAAATGTGTATCATTAGATTGTAGGATTTATAAATCCAGGAACCCAATTAAAAAGAAAGAGCGATATATAAGAAAAATTAATTATTGAATTTTTCAACTGGACCCAGTTTAATGAAAAAAAAAAGAAAAAAGTAAGAAAATCCCAAAACCCTAACAAGGCCGTCTTTGAGTGTCTCGTTTTTTTCACACTCATTTCATTCTTATTTGGGATTTATTAGGTATTTATCAATGAGGAGTATTAACGCACTTACAGAAGGTCGATCTGTTTTGTCTCTTCCAACATATTTCCAGATAATTTCCCCATTTTTATTGATGAGAAATTTACTAGGTACCGCTTGTTTTACTTTGAGTTTCCCCCAGCCTTCAGCGAACCAATAGACATTATAATCTTTAGCAATTTTCGCTCCGCGATCAGAAATCATATCTATAGAAAAATTATTTTCTTCTCTATATTTCTTTAATAATCCGGCAGTATCACTAGCAATTGAAATAAGTTTAATATTTCTGTTTTTAAATTCAGAGATATATTCAGTTAAAAGTTTTAGGTGCTTTTTGCAGTGACTTCACCAATTTCCTCGAAAAAAATCAATTAAAACTCCATTAAAGGACTCTAGTAGATCATCTAATTTAATAGGGTTATCATATATATCTGTTGTATCTATTTGGGGTGCTTTACTATTTATTTGTAATCCTTTAGGTCTTGGTGGTTCTTCATTGTTTATTTCGGTCAAAAGTTACACTATTTAATTATATATTTTAAGTTTAATTAAAAATAGAAAGAGTATTTTTAAATATTTTATATTTAAAAAATTAATTCTCTTATTTGATAAAATAGTTCTAAGCAAATAATTCTAAAAATTGCCCCGCAATCCCAAAAAAATCTTTGTCGTCAAGAGAATCGAGATCACCCTTTAAATATAGAACGGTATCCCCATCAGAATCTAAAATCTTACCTTTTTCTTTTTTAAATTCAAAAATAGCTCTATCATCTAGGGAAGAATAAATTTTACCTTCCTTAATATAACCTTGTTGTTCTCCCTCATTCCAAGTAATAGCACCATTAGCTTTAAGGATTAAAAGAGTGTAACCTGATTTATCTTTAAACTCATCATTTTCCAAAAAACCCATTAATTTCTTTTTTTTATTCAAGAATTTTTTTCCTTCAATAAAACCTTCTAATTTCTCTTTTTTATTAAGAACTTCAATCATAAAATTCACCCAAAAATGTGTACTAAAAGAAAAGGAATATGGAAAATTTATAGTTTACTTAAATGTGTAAAGTAAAAATTTATATTATTATTAATAAAATTTAGCGGGAATACTTTTCGAAAAGAATTTCTGTCATAACGTTGAAAGCTTTTTCTACATTCTCTCCAGTCTTAGAAGATAATTCCACAAAAGAAGCAAGATTGTATTTTTTTGCGGCTAATATTCCGTCCTCTCGAAGAACAGCTCGGAATTCATTCAAATCCACTTTTGAACCAATCAACATTATAGGGATATCCCCCGCATGTTCTCTTATTACTTGTGTCCAATCAGGTAGGTGATCTAATGATGTTTGATTAGTAATATCAAATAAGAAAAATGCTCCATTTGCGCCTTTACTATATTGAGACAGTAGAAAACGAAATCTTTCTTCTCCACCAAAATCCCAAATTTGTAATTTAACTTTTTTATCCTTAAAGGAGGTTGTCTTACTATAAAAGTCTACTCCAATAGTTAATTTAAGATCTTCCATAAAATATCCTGAAATATATCTCATAGTAAGGGATGTTTTTCCTACAGATGCATCCCCTAGCATCATAATTTTAAATGTATAATCGTAATTCGTCATTATATTGTTTTCATGTTTAAAAATAGGAATAATATTTTGGGAAAGTCTTAATTTAATTTTATAATATTAATATGTCCAATATTAATTAATTTTTATATATTTTAAAATTAATTTTCAAAACAAAGAAAAAATCAAATTAATAAAATAAGTATATTAAAGCAAGAATGGGCAATTGAACATGGAATTAAAGAATATTCGAAATACACAAATATGAGAGATAAAATCAGTCCAAATGTGAAATAATAACCAGAAAATGTAATAATTGTGGTTATAGGTACTAGAAATGGAGGAACATGATAAAAAGTAAAAAATATGGATGAAATAATGATACTATAGGCTAATTTTAACTTATTTTCTAATTTTTTAATAAGAAATCCTCTAAAAAAAGCTTCTTCACATGGTCCAATAATAATCAAATTTAAGATTATAAGGATTACTAGTTGAATAAGATTAGGGTGAACTGGTTCTGTGCTAATAGCTCCTTCTTGCCCAAGTACGACAAAATCAGAACCAAGTAAATTTCTTATAATAAAGTCCCTAAAAAATAAAATAAGATAATTACCAAAAAAGAAGAATAATATTCCAAGACTTAATCCTGATATTATTTTAATAAAAAGATCTTCATTTTTTTGAAAGCCCATATCTTTTATTATATCTTGGAATGATTTCTTTTCCAATTTACTGGATATTAAAGCAGGGATAATAACAAACAATAACTCCAAAAATATTAATCCTATTAAAATCCATGGGTTTTCTCCTAACTGTACAGCCATTTTTCTTATAATGTCATTGTTTATTAATCCTAATAAATCAAAAAATTAAATATCTCATTACTATTAATATTAATTCTATTATTTGTACTTTTAATGAC
>JAZGEW010000127.1:0-4404 GCA_036478875.1 Promethearchaeia archaeon
TTTCCAAGTAAACACTTTAAATCTTCAAGCGATTCATCTTCCTTGCTCATATCTTCCTAATCGCCTTTTGGTTTATATTTTTTTGCTATAACCGGTTTTGATTCTTTCGGTAAGGATTTTCTTAGATATTCAGGAAATGCCGTGGTTATTTGAATATTAGTTTTTAAAAAGATATAACGCTCGTTTTTATATTTTAATTCTTCGATAACATCATGCCTTTTTAGGAAAGAAAGCGAAGAATTTAAATGATCTAAAGCTCGCTTAGAGATCAATTTCGGTAATTTGTCTTTGGAAATCAGTCCACTTCTTAATTCTGAGAGTAAGTTGTATTTTTTGGGGTCTGATACAATTTGAAATAAAGCGTATGTATCTTCTTCTAACTCTTCTTTACTTTTATTTTCGTAAATACTAAAATATTCTTGAACTTTGGGAAGTAAAAGCTCTATTAATTCGACTTCTATTAAATCGGGATTTTCGTCAATGTATTCAATTACACTGTCGGGAGGGATTCTTTCAGCGTTCACTTCTTTTAATAGGAGCACATATTTCTCTACGATTCCGATTTGATTAATAAAAATAAATTGTTTAGAAACTAGGGTATCAATTAGCTCTTTAAAATCTAACTTTGGAAAAGTATCGTTATACCATTCTCTTAAACCGTCTAAAGCAATTGGACCTCTTGATAATTTTTTAAGAGTTAGAAATATGTATTTTTTATTTAATAAAGTAGCTATTTTCTCTTCTTCACTTTTTTCTCTAGTATCTTCAAGTGCTGCCCAGTATAATTCTTTTACCCACAATTTTATTAGCGAGTTGTTTTTATAGATAAGATCCTTATCGGGTTCATCAAAGTTATTAATATCATTGATGTAAAATGCTGTAAAAATCTCTTCATTTGATAATAACTTCTCTAAAAATTCTGTACATAATACATTTACATTTTGTTCAATTTCGGAATTAATTTGTTGGTCAAAAATTATGGAAACCATTAACATTTCCTTATTTCCACGAGCCCAGTCTGAGTGAATCTCAAAATAATAGTTATTTGAATTGTTTTTTTCAAATGAATGGGTAAAGAACCCTTCGCTAACCGTTTGATCCATTATATTTGCTATTCTGGCAGAAAGTTGTTCATCTAACATACTTTCCGGATAGGAATAGAACACTAACGGACCTATTTTTCGATGGAAATACGATAATGCTACGATTGGTTTCAATTAATTAATCTCCATTTAATTTTCGATTATAATTCTCTTTAAATTTTTAATAGTTTTACCTAGAATAAATTAATATTAAAAGTTATATATTCATAAAAATAAATAAATTTATTTTAATTAAATGAAATTAGAAGGTTTTACTTAAATTAACTATGTGCCCTATAAAACTTGTAGGATTTGACCTTGATGACTGTCTCCACAATTCAACTGGTCTTTCTGAAAGTGCAAGAATTAAGGGTATAGATGCCATGATTAGTTTAGGGTTAAAAATTGAGAGACAAAAATCCCTAATATTAATACAAGAAATTGTAACTGAATATGGATCTAATTCTTCACATCATTACGATTACTTTATTAGACGCTTAAACCAATATGAAAATTTTTCTATTTCCTTTAACGAACAAGTTAGATATGTTGCAGCTGCTGTAATGGCTTACCACGCTCAAAAAATAAAACATATAAAACCATACGATGATGTTAAAAAATGTTTAGAAAAGCTTAAAGAAAGTTCAATTAAAACAGCTATAATAACTGATGGAATCCCTATAAAGCAATATGAAAAGATTTTACGCCTAGATATCGACGATTTAATTGACTTAGTTGTTATCTCTGATGAGATCGGGATTAGAAAACCAAACCCAAAGTTGTTTTCGTATTGTTTAAACAAATTTAAAGTTAAGGGACACGAAACCATTTATGTTGGGGATA
Source organism: Promethearchaeia archaeon (assembly GCA_036478875.1). Taxonomy (GTDB): domain Archaea; phylum Asgardarchaeota; class Lokiarchaeia; order Sigyniarchaeales; family SOKP01; genus Loki-b32. The sequence goes on from JAZGEW010000127.1 coordinate 1,926, forward strand.
ACTTATATAAAGACATAATCCCTGCTAAACTAAATAAAATTCATAGTGTATACATACATCGCGGGGAAAAATACGATATTAGTATAACTGGTGAAGATATTGTAAAAGAAAATGAACCTGATTACGAAATCTCTAGATTGGATGAGTTATTTGATATAATTGATGAGATCAACAAAAAATTTTATATTGGTAAGGTTTAATGGTTCGAATTGCATGTGTTCAGCCAGAAGTTTTCCAAGAGAATAATAAATGTTATTTAGAAATAGAAAAAATAATAAAGGAATTATTTACTAAATTTGACTTTTGTGATCTTATATGTTTACCCGAAAGATGGGTACCATTAACGAATGGCAAGGAACTAAACGTTCAAAAAGAAAGAGGAAAGAATTATAAGTTCATCAAGAATCTAGCGAAAGAGTATAATGTAGGTATAATCTCAGGAGCTATTTGGGAAAGAAGGCAAGGTTCTAATAAACCACGAATTACAAGTTATTTCTTTGATAACTATGGAGAAGAGCTAGGTAGGCAAGATAAAATTCATTTATATTCTTATGAGCGAAAAAATTTCGAATCTGGGGAAGAATTGCTTCTGTTTTCCTCTAAAAAAATTAATTTCGCAATTTTAATTTGTTTTGATATGGCTTTTTTTGAAACTCCTAGATTAGCAGCAGAAAACGGGGCTAATATTTTATTTTCTCCTACACAGATTAGAGCAGAAGGCATGGAGAATTGGGAAACTTATTTAAAAGCGAGAGCACTTGAAAATAGAATTCCTGTTGCGGCGTGCAACACCTATGGAAGGCTATTAAAAAGCAAATTTCCCGGACATAGCAAAATTATATCGTTTGTAAAAGACTTTATTTCACCTTCTAAACTAAGAATTGTTGAAGGGCCAATTGAATCAAGCGGATATATATGCGATAATCTTGATTTAGTGTTCCCGAAAAAGTTAAGAAAGTTGCGATTCAAGGAAATTATAGAAAAAAGTGAAATAAATGTAAGGAAAGTTGATTTCTAGGAGAATTTTTGTCATTTATATAAATTTTGGTTCTAAACATATGATATCTATCTTATACGGTTATATATACTGGTTTTATAAAAGAGTTTAGATCCAATGATCCCTCTCCCTCTCGGGGGGTTTAAATAGGAATAATTAAAATAATAGTAAAAAAATAAAACTAAAAGTAAATATGATATCCGCAGCAAAGACTAATTGTAGTTTTGTTGGACCTCGAGCATTGTTTGATCAATTTTATATCCCACCCCAAATATTATATCGAAAAAATGAAGAGAAATCGCTATTTTCAATACTTAAAGACTCATTTTCTGATAATTTTAGCTTAAATATATTATATCAAGGCATTCAAGGAATCGGAAAGAAAGTAATAGTAAATAAAGTTATTAGAGACTTATCGCTTTTAAATCCCGAGCTATTAAACATCCGTAAGGCTTATATAGATTGTAGAGATAAAAATTTAGAGGAAATTATTATTACTTTACTAACTGAAATTGGATTTCATCAGAATATTAACTTTAATTTTAAGAGCCTTATAAATTCAAATATATCTGATTTATGGAAAATCTTTAAATTAACATGTAAAAAATCTGATAACGACCTCCTATTCGTTTTTAATAACATTGAGCATCTAAAACCAGAATTTTTTAAAAAATTTCTTCAATATGGCAAAGAATCCAATATAAGCTTAATTTCTACTGGAAATCAAGTTTTAAAATCCTCCACTTTAGATATCTTAAGTGAATTTGACATTAGAAAGAAATTAAATTACTTCTCATACAAAGAATTACATGATATTATAAAACAAAGAATCTCGTTAACTTTCAAGTATGAAGTAGACAAAGAGTTTATAGAATTTATAACAGACTTAATTTTCGAGCATCACGTTCCTGTACCCGGAAAAGGAATTGAAATCCTTAGAGATCTTTATCCATTTTTAAGTAAGCAAGTAGAATTGAGCCATCTTGAGACCTTTGAAATACTTCAAAACCAGTTTGAATCCCTTCAAATTACAGACGAGTTTAGTATGCTTTCATATATTTCTGAAGCAGAACTATTAACTATAATTTTTTTGGATAATTTATCAAATTATTTTTTAAAAAATTCAAATTTTTACATAACCATAGACGAATTAAAAGAATTATATTATATTTCTTGTGAATCCATTGATTTTGAAAAAAATATTGAAGAATTTAAACATTTGATAACAACATTGAGAAATATTGGAATACTGAATGCTTCAAAAAAAAATCCCCTTAACGACTTCAGATTTTTCAACGAAAATATATTAAATTACAATTTTTACTTTATGGTGATTAATCCTCAAAACCTAAAGCACATTGTGGACGCGATTTTTAATAACCACCAAAATTTTTAAAAGTCCAAAGACAACGCTCTTCAGACTTAGAATTTTCAAGAATATATGAAAAACTTAAAACAAAAACCTTATTTTTTTAAATACCG
>JAZGEW010000128.1:0-30363 GCA_036478875.1 Promethearchaeia archaeon
TTCTTCTTATTTACTCGTGTGATTGATTATTATCTTAAATACTTTGAATCTAAACCAGATTACTTAAATCGATAAATTCTTATCATTAATATAATTCATTTTTAAAAAGTAACCAAAATAAATTATTTCTAATGTGATATTTCTTGAAAGATGTTATTTTTTCAAGAGCTCCAGTCCGAATATGTGATATAGGTGGTTGGACAGATACGTGGTTTTATCCAAAAGGCGCTGTTTTTAATATTTGCATTGATCTTTATAGTTATATTAGAATTGTTCCAAATAATTTAAATTGTATAAATATTATCTCAGAGAATCTTAATTTACGAGCAGAAATCCAAGACTTACATGAAATATCATATGATGGAAATCTTGATTTACTAAAAGCAGCAGTAAAACGAATGAATATCGAAAAAGGAATAGATATATATATTAGAACAGAAGCTCCTCCTGGTTGTGGAACAGGAACAAGTGCTAGTGTAGCAGTGGCATTAATTGCCGCATTAGCTCGTTTTTCTCGAAAGAACCTAATTCAACATGAAATAGCAAAATTAGCTCACGAACTTGAGATTGATGAATTGAAATTAGAAAGTGGTGTTCAAGATCAATATGCTGCCGCTTTTGGTGGAATAAACTTTATGAAAATTGATTATCCCTCTGTAAAAGCCTCTCAAATAAAGCTTGATGACGATAAAGTATGTAGACTTGAAAACCAATTAATTTTAGTTTATTTAAGTTCAAGAAGTTCTAATGAAATGCATAAAGCGGTAATAACAAATTACAAAAATAATGATGCTACTACGGTTAATTCTTTGGAACAAATAAAAGATTGTGCCTATGAAATGAAAGATGCAATAAATTCAGAAAGTTTAGGTTTAATGGGAAAGATTATGAATAAAAATTGGAAAGCCCAAAAGAATTTACATCCTTCTATGGTTAATCCAATTATAAAAAAAATTGAAAAATTAGCAGAAAATTATGGAGCAATTGGATTTAAATTAAATGGTGCTGGAGGTGGGGGGTCAGCTACAATATTGGCTGGTATCGGGTCTGAATATAGATTAAAAAGGAAATTATACAAAGAAGGATTTCAAATTCTTCCTATTAAATTAAACTTGAAAGGAGTTCAAACCTGGTCAGCTTAAAGTAATCTTTTGTTTTTCAAAACCGTTCAATTTTGAAAAGTTTGTGCTTTTTATAGTTTTATTTCAATAGTTTAATATGGGAATACAGGATCAATGTTAAATTTGGGATAGCTGAACATTATTTAACTCGTATTGTAAATTCTGTTAAAAAAATTCTTTTAGATTAACTTGATTTCAATTTTAAAATCGTTTGTCTAATTATTTACGTTTTAAAATCTTTATCATAATTTAGAAATCTTAGAATAAGATTCAAATTTATGATTTATAAAAACTAAGTTAAAAAATCTCCTAATATAATCATAAAGTAAAATATAATGTGAATATAACATGTCAAAAACAGAAGAAGGATTAAAAGAAGCATTTGCTGGAGAATCACAAGCAAATCGTAAATATTTAGCTTTTGCTCAAAAGGCAGATAAAGAAGGATTTCCTCAAATAGCAAAAATCTTTAGAGCTGCTGCTGCCGCAGAAACAGTTCATGCGCATAATCATCTTAAAGTTCTTGGTGGAATTAAATCAACAAAAGAAAATATACAAGCTGCTGTAGAAGGCGAACATTATGAATTTACAAAAATGTATCCTGAGTTTCTTGAAGCAGCTAAAAACGAAGGAAACAAGGATGCAGAAAGAACCTTTAATTATGCTAATGAAGTAGAAAAAGTTCACCATAAATTGTATTCTGCTGCTCTTGAAGCAGTTGAGAATGGCAAAGATTTAGAGAAAAAAGAGGTTTATATATGTCCTGTCTGTGGATATACTCATGAAGGAGATCCACCCGATAATTGCCCGGTTTGTGGAGCAGCAAAAAAAGTCTTTAAACAAATTACCTAATTTTTATTTTTTATTTTTTATTTAGGGTCTTATTACTTCATATAGTCCAAGGACTGTAGCATTCTTTAATTTTTAATAAGTAATCATTTAGAGAGAAATTGAATTCTTTTTCTGCTTTTTGTAGTGTACTAAAAGTGGCTCCATTAGAATAATCTTCTAAAAGTAAATCAGAAACCTGTTTATTTCCTAAGGAGATCATAGCTTGAAGTCTAGCATTTTTAATAATTGATTTGGAATTTTTAAACCTCAACTTTAATGAAGTTATATTTTTAAGTTCCCGCTCTAATTTCTGATATTTCTTTATTAATTTGGGTAAACTTTCATCTAAATAGAAGGTTATCTCTTTTTCATAAGGTGTATTAAGTTTTGGAATAAATGGATTAATATTTACTCTTAATGAATTTCTCGCAAAACCTAGGTGATCGACTTTATTTAATAAATTTATTATATCATCAATGTTTTCTTCTGTTTCACCCGGTAATCCAATTAAGAAATAAAATTTTATATTTCTAATTTGAGATTCTCTAATTTGAGTTAAAACTGAAATAATTTTTTTATTCGAGATTTTCTTACCAAGCCCAAACCTTAAACTTTCTGAACCCGCCTCTGGAGCAATAGTTACGGTTTTAATGTTTGCTCTCTCTAACAAATGAATTATATCTGGTGTTAAATGGTCAATTCGAATTGAAGGAATTGTTAATCTCTTTCCACTATTCATTATAAGTTCACAAATTTGCTTAAATCTGGGATGGGATGATACACAAGAGCCGATAAGACTTATTGTATCAAAATTAGAATAATCAATAGCATCTTCGATGGCTTCTTTAATATTTTCATAACTTCTATTTCTGAATGGAGAATTGTGAAAAGAAGAGATACAAAATTTACACTTATAGGGACACCCTCTATTAATTTCAACAAAAAAGTTACTTTCAAAAATTTTCTTTTCTTTAGATTCAATAGAAATTAACTGGAATATTGGACTTGGTGATTTATCAAGATTATTAAGAACAGCTCGATTAACTTTATTTTTTAGAGCAGGAATAAAGATTCCTTCTATTCTACTCGTTGATTCTAAAAATTCACTGAAATTTACTTTTTCATTTTTATAGTTACTAAAGTTTTGAAAAAATAATTTTAAATTATACTCTGAATCACCGATAAATAGGATATCAAAAATATTACTAAAAGACATTGGATTTGAGGTAACTACTGGACCACCCGCAATTATAAGAGGAAATTTAGGTTTTTCTAAACTAATGTATTCCTGCCGTTCTTGAAAAGTCAATGGAATCTCTGATTTATCCAAAATCCATAAAATATTTCTTAAATCATTTTCAAAATGAAATGAAAATCCTAAAATATCAAATTCAATTGGTAAGACTTTACTTTCAATTGATCGTAATATTTTTTGTGAAGAATAATCCCTAGAAGCAGGAAATTTCAACTTCAAATTGTCGGGTAAGAAAATTCGTTCACAAGCAATATTCTCATGAGAATTGATTAAAAAATAAAGAAGTCTTATGGAATATGAAGACATGCCAAGTCTAAAAACATTTGGATACACAAGTCCAAATGAAAAATCAATATTTCGCCAATCCTTTATTATAATATTCTCAGAAGTCATGGTAAGAATAATTATGAATTTATAAGATAAAACGATTTTGTGTTAAGTCTAAATTCCACCCTCTACTTGTATTTTTTTGATCTCTTCCACTATTAAAGGTAATACTGTTCCCGTCTTATGATTGATAACAATTTCAGCACGTTCATCTAAATGTGTTGGTTCATCATTAATAATTATTAATTTTCCTCCCTCGCTTATAGTATATAAAGGTAAGTCACAGACTGGTGCAACCGTAAGGGAAGATCCCGCTATTAACATAACATCTGATTTTTTTGCCAAATCTATTGACATATACTTTTCAAAATTAGGCAAACTTTCTCCAAATAATACAACTGAAGGTTTTAAAGGGGCAGCACAAAAATCACATGTAGGAGGTAGTTTTTTTTCCTTTTTTATTTTACGCAAAAGTTGTTCTTTATTATAACTCGCACGACATCCTAAACAAGTAAATCTATTGATATTCCCGTGTACTTCATATACAAGAATAGAATCCGCTTTTTGATGTAGTTCATCTATATTTTGAGTAATGATTGCTTTAACAATATTCATCTTTTCAAGAGTCGTAATCGCATTATGACCAGGATTGGGTTTTGCATTGAATAATGTTGGTGCAATATCTTCAGCCATTTTCCAAAATTTTGATGGATCATTTAGGAAAGATTGAATGCTTCCATAAATTTCTGGTTTATATTTCTCCCAAATTCCACTTTCCCCTCTAAAGTCGGGAATTCCTGATTCTGTTGAAATCCCTGCTCCAGTTAAAACTACTGTATTTTTTGAATTTAGTAGTAATTTAGCAGCTTTTGTAATACTTTCTCTATCTATTTGTTCTAATGTATCCATTTTTAGAATGTCGATGTTTAAATTTTTAATGCATCTAATTTTAATAAAATTTATACTTATAGATTTAATTATTAAAATCTTCAAGAATTTTTACATTTTTTTAACATGAAATAAAAAATAATTAATATCTTCGATAATTCTTTCAATCATAAAAGCTAACTAATAACTTTTTACTTCTTAAAAGGCTTGTAGATTTGATTTCTGGTTTTACGATTATTTTAGAAGATGATATTTTATTTTGTTCTGATGAAAATAAATACAATGCTTTTGAAATAGTGTTATTTGTAGAAAAACTGATGAAATTTTTTCAGTGGCGCTTAAGAAATATCTGTTTAAAGGGTAAAAAAATAGGCAGAGAAAGGATTATTGTTGAACATGTACTTACAAATGCCGGTCAGAATTTATTCTTTTGTTGTGTAGGTAATTTTAGTGTAGGATCCCAAGAAGCCTTTAAAATGTTAATAGAATTCCGTAATCAAGTAAAAACCCAATACAAAGATCTTTCTCGATTAAAATTTGCTTCAGAAGAACCTACGTTTAATCAAGTGATTAATTTAATAATAGAATATTTAAACGACAAATATTTAGAACCATTAGAAGAAGAAGTAATCTATAAAAAAGCAAATAATAATGGACTAAATAATATATTGTATGCGGGAATCTCTGCTCAGGGATTACCAATTATTTCTCAATTATATGATGAAAATCTTTTAAAGAATTTAGAAAAAGATCATACCAATGAAAATGTTGAATTATTTACTTCAGATTTATCTGCAAAATTAGCAACGATTTCTATGAATACCCTAATCCGCGCTAAAAAAAAAATAAAAGAAATTCATTTAGAAGATACAAAAAACTCTGAAAATCATATTGGTAAAAAAGTTATATTATTTGGAAATATTAATGGTTATTCAATAGATTTCATAGCGACTGGCAATTTTTACAAAATAAGGTCGGTTTTTAAACAACTAAAATCAAAAATGGCTTTAGATTCCGCTTTTGAAAATGATTTTTCGGGAGATTTAAGACCATTTAAACATTTAAAATATTATCTTGATGAAGTTGTAAAAGAATTTGACCAAAAATACTAATTATATATATGATTTAATATTTTAATGAAAGCAGTAATATTAGCGGCTGGAGAAGGAAAAAGACTAAGACCCATTACATCCTCCAGACCGAAACCAATGATCCCTCTATTAGGAAAACCTCTTTTAGAATATATAATATTAGGACTAAAAAACATTGGAATAAATCACATCTTAATAATTGTTGGGTATAAACAAGAGATAATTAAAGAATACTTTAAAAAAGTTGCCATAGATCTCCATATAAAAATTGATTATATAAATCAAGAAGAATATTTAGGTACTGCCCATGCAGCAGGTTATGCTAAAGATTTCATTAAAGATGAAACTTTTTTGATGATGTATGGTGATATTTTTGTTGATACCGAAATCTTTAAAGTTATCTTACAGAAATATAAACAAAATAAGGTTGATGGATTAATAACGTTGAAGAAAGTAGATAATCCACAAGAGTATGGAATCATAACATTAAATTCTAATGGATTAGTAGAAAAGATAATTGAAAAACCAGATCCAGAACAAAAAGCAGGAAATTTAGCTAATGCGGGGATCTTTATCTTTAACCAGTTGATATTTAAAGCTATTGAGAAAACACAGAAATCTATTCGAAATGAGTACGAGTTTACTGATTCAATGAAAATACTAATTAATGAATTGGATGGAAAAATAGTAGGGTTCACAATAAATGACTATTTTTGGAACGATATTGGATTGCCATGGCAATTATTTGAAACCAGTCATTTTCTTTTAGATAAATTAAAAAAGCAAATTAATGGAAATATAGAAGAAAATGTAAAAATTCAAGGGGAAGTATATATAGGTAAAGGAACTAGTGTAAAATCGGGTTCATATATTCAAGGTCCATGTTTTATAGGAGAAAATAACCTAATAGGTCCAAATGCGTTTATACGCCCTTATACTTCAATTGAAAATAATTGCCATATTGGAATGTCTGAAGTTAAAAATTCATTGATTTTCTCTAATACATCTATCCCACATTTTAATTATGTAGGTGATAGCATAATTTGCTCAAATGTGAATTTAGGTGCTGGTACCAATTTATCAAACTTACGTTTTGATAACAATACCATTAAAATGAAGATAAAAGAAAAGTTAATTGATTCAGGTCGTAGAAAATTAGGAGCAGTTATTGGCCCTAATTCTCAAACTGGAATCAACACAAGTATTATGTGTGGAAAAAAAATAGGTCAAAATTCTATTATAGGAGCACATACAATAGTTAATGATGATGTTCCCCCCAATACTTTATATTATCAAGATTCAAATGGAAATATTATAAAAAAAGCCAATTTGGATTAAATAAATTTTTGTATATATAATTTTCATTGAATTATCATTTCTGTTTGCTTTTTCGGAGTTTCTTTTTTTTTAAATTCCCTTAATAATCTCGAAAATTTCAAGTTTTTGCCTTTAAAATTAAGTTCACTGAGTGCTTGTTCTTGATAAGCAATAAAGAGTTGCTCGGAAAATGCTTCCCAATCTCGACAAATTGCTAAAGTTTCTTCATCATTTCTAAGAAGACTATCATGTGCCATTATTCTGTTAAATTCTGTTGCATATTCTTCAATAATATCTGAGTTTGCTCCCTTTAGCAAATCTCTACAGAATTCATCCGCAGGATACCAGTTTTTTACTCTTGAAAAATCCCGATGAATTTGTGTGAGAAGTACATTTCTAGGCCCCTCCCATAATTCCATAATCATAGAATCTCTATGAAAACGCGGAGAGGTAAGAAAGTCTTCCATTATGCCATGTCCTCCGTAAAAAGAAATTGCCTTTCTTATCATTTTCGGTGCCTCATCGGCTACAACGATTTTTTGAAGCATAATTAATTCACGTAATCTAAATCGACGTATGCGTTCATTGAGATCTTCAATTTTTTCTAAATCTCTAATTCCACTGATGAGTTCTTCTTTAAAATTAATGTATTCAGAATATATTTTGAAAGTGCCAGCAGCAGTTCTTTTTGCATAATGATCTAAATCATTTATTTGATTTATCATCATTGGAAATGAAGATACAGGTACACCAAATGCAGATCTATATTGTGAATATAATATCGCCTCTCTCGCTATTCTTAGTGCCCCTGCTGCCATTCCGAAAGCAACATGCAATCTTGATAGAGAAAGTACAATACCAACTACATCTGCAAGTCCCTTTTCTAGTGGACCTATAGGATATGCTACAGCTCCATTATACGTGATCTCTGCTGTAGGTAACTCCGCCGTTCCTAATTTTGGTTTCAACCGGTCAATAGTATAAGAATTTCTTATTTCTTGTTCTTCGTTACCAGGAAGCCAGGAAGGAACAACAAAAGCAGCTATTCTTGTTGATGATGATGTATTTTTGGGTTTAGCAGTGACTAACGCATAATCAGTATGAGCAGCAGAACAAAAAAATTTTTGACCATATAACCTCCAGCAATTTGAAACTCCATCAGGACCCTCTGCTTCTGTAAAAACAGCTTCAACAAGATTAGCTGGAACATCACTTCCTCCTTGAATCTCACTAACAAATTGAGATCCTCTGCTATACTCACCATTTACTCCATCTCTTAATTTTGTAAGAATTTCGAATGCTTCGGGAGATAAATCTTTCTCATATTTTTTTAATAACCAAACTAAACCATGTGTACAAGCCACAGGACACATTGTCCCCGCTTCTCCGTTCTCATATAGCAAAACCATTTTTACAAATCTACTCCATGGAGTATTTCTTGCTGGATCAAATATTCCAAGACTGAAAACTTCACGTTCTAAAATCTCGGTTTCTAAACATCGCTCAATGCGATCAATCCGATGATTAAAAGCGTCAAAATGTTTAACTTTTGTAACTTTTATCCTATTTTCAAGTTCATTAGCTGTATCTGCAAAATTTCGAAATCTATAGGAAACATAATCAGATAAAGCATTGAGATCTCTTTCGATCTTATCAAATTCATCTTTAGGGACATATTTGCTAACAAGAGTTTGAAAAAATTCATCATCTTTATAATAATTGAAATGATTTCTAACAAATAAAAAATCATCAAAAGTGTACTTATTATTCCGATTTCCTTCTTGAGTTGAAATAATTATCACCTTGAAACTTTTAGATTAAAAAATAAATAGAATTATGTCAGAATACTGATCTATAATTAATTATATGACTAATAAATTAATAACATATTTTGTTTTAAAAACAACAATCTTTATTCAGTTTTTGTTTCTTCTGATTCTTCAGAAGGCTTTTCTTCAGAAGACTTTTCTTCAGAAGAAGTGGGTACTCTTGTCTTATTAGAGGGTTTAGGAGCTCTTTTTGGTTGCCATAGTTTTTTCACATTAATTCTTTCAGATCTCTTTATCTCTGATTTTCTAGATCTTTTTATATCAACTTCTACAATCTCGAATTGATCGTCAGGAACCTCTTTATCTTCTCCTCCTTCAGGAATAGATACTAACTTACTCTTAATTATTACCGAATTTGATAATGGATATATCGTTTTAGCAACTCGTTGAATTTGGTTATCAAGTTCTTGTGAAATCATTGCTTTTATAAATTTCTCGTGATTGTACGAAGAAGCAAATTCATGTAGTACTTCATCCATTATTTTTCGTATTAAATCTATTTGAGAGCTCCGTGCTCTTTTAATTGTTGTACAAATTCCAGTTACACGAAATATATAACCATCTTTAGTTGTTAAATTTTTTATTGTTTGAATTTTGGAGTTGCCTCTTCCAATCAAAGATCTTATGTAATCACTTGTATATTGATGACCAAAAAAAATAGTGTCAGCCCTCCCATTCTTAAAATTCACATTATTAACTTTAAAAATAAGTTTTAGACTAATATCTGAGTATTTTCCGGTAAAATCATAGAGAAGATTCTCCACGATTCTTCCATCAATAGTATCTTCTAACCCTATTATTTCTCCAATTTCATTATTATTAAAACTGCGAGGCGCCACGCAAGTTATCCATTTTTTATCTGCCCATTTAACTTTCTTAACTTTTGGTTTTTTTTTTCTGGCTTTTGAACTCAATTTTCTACCCCCTTTATCTCGCAACTAAAGTTCTAATCTTTTCTGGGTCGTATTTGAAATCAGATGCTAAAACTTTCTTCTTTTTATAATATTTTATCAACCGATATATCTTGCTCTCTGTCCGATTCAAACCTTTTTTAGCTTCTAAGTCTTTATGATTTTCCTCGAGATGCGTTCTAATGCTTAAAGCTCTTTTTACTAAGTTAGTAAGTTCTTCGGGTAAAGGAGCTTTAATATCATTTTCATTGAGAATTTGACTGATTTTTTTACCTGCTACAACTTTAACTAGTGGTACTCCTCGAGAATCTCTCATTATAGTGCCGATCAGAGATTTTGAGAGTCCCTTTCTTGCTAACTTAACAACTTCATTCTTAACTTCTTCAGGTGATAACTCTACCCAAACTGGTTTTTCCAATCTGGCTGGTCTAGTTGACCCACTTTTCCCTTTCTTCCTACTGTGCATCCGAGCCATTTTTTATTTAATTCTCCTGTGTTTTAAAGATTAATACTGAGATTATAAACATAACAATTTAAAAAAATTAAAGAAGTATACAAAATAAAATTTTGGAATTTTGATGCTCTAAAAGAGAAATTCTATAAAATTTTATTGGATCGATTAGTTTTGATTATTAATTATTTGTAATTATAGCAATTATGGAAAAAGAAGAAACGATAATATATTTTGTAACTGGAAATATTCATAAATTTAACGAAATTTCAGATCTTTTCTCAAAAGCAGATATTAAATATGATTTAAAGCGAATGGAGGTTGAAATGGTAGAAATTCAAACAACTAATGTAAAAAAAGTAGCCACCTTTAAATTAAATAGTATAAAAGGGCAAGTAGATGGATCCTATTTTATAGAAGATGCTGGATTTTTTGTGGATATACCTCTCGATGGTTTTCCGGGAGTTTATTCTTCATATGTCATGAAAACTATTGGTAATAAAGGAATATTGAGACTAATAGATGATTTTGAGAAGACAAGTGCTCATTTTACTTCAATAATAGCGCTTCACTTTAAACCTCTTGATAAAAATTTATTTTTTGAAGGAACTATTCATGGAAAGATTTCAAAAACAGTTAGAGGAGAAAGAGGATTTGGTTTTGATCCAATTTTTATTCCTAATTCAATATCGAATAAAACCTTTGCTGAAATCTCAACAGAAGAAAAAAATAATATTTCACATAGAGGTCAAGCTTTAAAGAAATTAATTAGTTTTCTAAAAAAACAGAAAAATAATGTTTACTAATATCGTTAGGTTATTTTTAATTTCCCTTCATGGATTTAAAATTCTATTCTATATCTTATTACAGCTTGAAATCGCAATAGAATATGGGTGTAACCCTACACCCTCTATCCCATCTGCTGATATGGCTTTTGGGACTGCTTTTTTAAGGATATTATATGCTCCGTTTACATCCGCATTGATAATAGCCCCTCTATGACTTTGATATAAACCTCTGCAAATACGTTTTCCCTGATATTTTTTATGTTTTTCTATAGATTCATTATCTAAGAAACTACATCGCGAAGTGAAAGATTCTGGCTCTAAAATAACATCAATCTCGATTAACTCTGATTTGTATTTAATTTGAGACACTAATTTGGAAAAAGGAATTTGGACAAAGTTCTGGTTATTTCGCTTTCCAAGTTTTATTTTATGTTTCCAAGTTTTATTATAACCGATGACTATCGTTCCAAAATCATGGGTAATGCAATAATTAATCACTGTTCTCGAAATTTTATGAAAGATATCATTTATTTTATTGTTTCTTGTCCGAGTTAGCCATTGCATTCTTTTTGTATCAGAACCAATCCTTTGCTTATCTTTTATGCCTTTATATCTGGCAAGTTGTTTATTATAGAATTGATTGATAGATTTAATAATACCACCTTTAATAATAGCGGGTTGTAACCCAGCATTATTTACCATAGTTATGATATTGTTTAAGCCTAAATCAATCCCAATAACTCTCTCTTTATCCAAATTTAAATTTTTTACTTCCATTTGATAAATAATTTCTAAGATATAATACAATCCTTTAGGAATAATTCTGACATGGTATAATTTACTTTTTATACGTGTTTTAACAGGAGGTAATTGAGTTTTTCTCGGGAAATAAAGAAAACCTCTCTTGATCCTGCATTGTTGATTCGTGAAAACAATGATACACTCGCCATCTTTCTTTTTATAAAGTGGCGGTTTTGGAGGCCCTAAATAATTCTTTGGATGCTTTTTAAGGGTTTTAAGAGATTGGAAAAATGATTTCCAATTCTTATCCACGAGTTTTAAAGTTTGCTGAGCAGTTTGTGAAGGGAGTTTTTTATATGGTTCTTTCTCTTTTAACATATACCATAAATCGTAATATCTCAACCAATTTCCTAAATAAAAATATTCTTGTCTCACATAATAATTAGCAAGATTATAGAGATTTTTGGTTAAATGACATAGATAAGATAATTGTTTAGTATTCTTTAATTGAATCTGTTCTGTCAGCCTCATTCCAATAATATTTGAGGAGAGTATCAGATTTAAAAGAAAAGAGACTGAAGATTTATATTTGATAAAAGAAAATTAAAAATGAAGGGAAATTTAAAATACACTATCGTTATAATAATAAAAATCTCGCTTGAATTTTTTGAAATAACATAAATGATACTGATAAGAATTTGTTCAGAACACCATCTGCATTCTTGGACAATTTATTAGAATAAAATCAATCTATTTTTTTACCACATTCAGGACAAATTTCTGATGTGGCATTTTTTCCACAATGTGGGCAGAATTTATGAACTTTAGGAGGTTCCTCAAATACTTGAACATTTTGAGGGCTAAATTGAACTGTTTGTTGTTCTTCATGAGAATAAACTTTTTCAGTTGTCATAGTCTTTTGAGTCTTTTTGGCGGAAGTTATAGCGGCTATTATCCCTAAGAAAATGAAAAATCCTCCTAAATACATAAGGTAAGTACTTTCAATGATGATGAAGTCGAAAACAATAATAACAATTCCGATTACTATGAAACAAGGTCCTGGTTCTTCATTTGGCATAATTAATTTAACACAAAAATTTGATATATTGATCCTATAATAAATTTCTATATTATTTAGTTTTGCAAAAAGGAATCTTTAAATACTTTTAAGTAAATTTTACAGACGAATAAATAAATCCGAAATATTTTTACATTCTTTTTTCCAGTGGATAAATCCTCTTCAATTTTGAAATACATGAATCCAAAAGCAATACTAAAAAAAAATTTTAAAATAATATATTTAGTAATTTAAAACGTCTGACGGAAAATATCCATTATGGACTTTTTATAGAAAAATTTAACCAAAATCACATAAGTTCCTATAAAAGCAAAAGAGATTGATAAAATAAATACACGAAGCAAAGTATCTATCGGAAGAGTGAAGATTGTAGGCATTTCCGTCATCAAACCCATATTAGTTTGGAGTAAGTAACCCGTGTAAGTTCCTATAATTGTTCCCATAATACCTGCAGATAATAAAATAATCATACTTTCTATTAAAAACATATTTCTGACATTCCGATTTTTCATGCCCATAGATCGAAGTATCCCAATTTCAAATTTTCTCTCTATTATAACAGCATACATGCTACTAACCAGTCCAAAGATGCTGATCATTATCGTAAACATTAGTATTAATTCCATTAGGAAACTTTGTCTTTCTGTCATTCCCTCCATGAAATTAATTTTAGAAATCGCGTCATCAATTATTATATCCTTTTCTTGATACATGTTGCGAATATCATCTTTAGTTTTTTTGATATTTTCTTCAGATTTTTCTATTAAATTTATAAACACTTTATCTACAATCATATTACTCTCTCCAGGGTTATCAATTTTCATCAAATGCATATAATTCTCCAATGACACCATAACTCCCCCTCCATATGCAGACATTTCATTAGATCTGAAATTAAAAAATCCAGGAATTCCACCTGAAATTCCTACAACTCTAAATAATGTGACATTACCAGGATCATTTTCTATTTGTGGATCAAAGAAAGTTATTCGTACATATTCACCTACGTTTCTAATACCGATTAAACTTGCAATAGATTTTGCTATTATACATGTATCATTATGAGTAAATAATTCATTGAAGGAATATTCAGTATTACTACCATCACTTTTCCAGATTAATAAGTTTTTATCGATTAAATCAACGAATTCCTCATTGATTCCTATAAATCCAGCATCTACAGCATCAAAATCCATCATATCTCCCACAGTGGTTTGAAATTTAGTTTCTTCTTGAACTGAATAGAACTGAAACATGTTCATCATCATTGCTTCTGATGAGTCACCTGAAAAACCAACCTGCCCCTCACTAACCTCAAACATTGCTGCTAAAGTGGCTTGAAAATCGAAAGTATTATGAAGTGAAATTCCTAATTTGTCTACTCTTGCTAAAAGCTTTAATTCTTCAACCATTTCAAGAGTTAGAGCATCTTCAGGACTGAATAATTCTTGATTCATTAATACTAAATCTGAACCATATTGAAATTTTAAATTTAATGCTGTATTATCTGATTGCATTTCAGTAGCACTTGTGATGAAAAATATGAATGAAAAACTAATAGCAAACATAACAACAGTACTGGTATTACGCCTTCTATATCGTTTTAATGAAATTCCAATTATATTACTATATTTTCTAATGCCTGGAGATACTACTCCTAAAAAGATTTTCTGAATTAATGGAATAATCCCTATTGAAGCAAAAACCAACCCGATTACAATAGCAGCAAGTAAACCAATAAATAACGCTGAAGTTAACATGAAATCACCAGTGACAAAAATATTTGGCATTAAGATAAAAACAATCATTCCAATTGTAGCAACCGCAATCCCAGTAAGAAAACTTTTTACATTCATACTCCCTTCTTTTTTAACTTCCCACCCTTCTTCTTTAGTTTGAAAAGGTGTTATTGATTTTATAATGTCAATCTTCGCGGTTTTAAGAGCAGGCAATAAAGATACTGCTAAGGACACGAGAGTTCCTATTGCAAATGTTAACAGTAGCGTATCGGGTTGAATTACCCATTCCACTTCTGCAAAATCAAATTGAAATTCATACATGGGGAATATCATACGAGATATTGGTTGCATTAGAGTTACACCTAATATCATTCCCACAATTGAACCAAAAAGACCCAACATTAAACCTTCAAAAAGAACCATTTTTATAGGATATGATTTTTTTCCTCCAACAACTCTTGTAATACCAAATTCTCTCTGACGCTCTTCTGCTGAAGTAGATAGGATACTATTTATTAATATACCAGTTATAAGTGTGGAAAGAATTATAATAAACCAAAATATTACTGTAACCATCATTAACATGAATTGACCACCTTCAAGTTCTTCTAATTTCGGGAGATTTACTGAAAATTCGTTAAGATCTAATCTTTCTTGTATCCTTGCCCCTATTACTCGTAGTCTTCTTGTTGTTCTATCTAAATCGCTTGCGTCATAAACAGATTGTGGATTATTAATAGTCCCAACTATAAAATTTATTTGACCTTCTCGCTGTAGGAATGTTTGAGCTTGCTGCAAATTAACAAGGATTAAGGATGATTCAAATTGCATGAACCTAAGATCTTGAATACAAATTTCAGCTACAGTTAGATTTAATTCATAAGTTTGATATTCCACATGTACAATATCACCCCTACTAACGTTAAGGATTTCTGCAACATTCCATAGGATAACACACTCGCCATTATTTGGCTCTCTATCATAAATCTCATTTGTCTCTTTCCCTTCATCATCTACAATAATCAAATCCCCCAAATTTCCATTTGTAGCTTCTTTTATAAAATCAATGCCATATAATTGTAGAGAACCACTCGAGTTTATTTTATTTGATGTCGTCGTTACCAACATTGAAATGCGTGGATATAACTCCTCAATACCTTCAATATCCTTTAGTTTATCATCAATAATATTTTCATCATAGAATGGATCAAATGTTATATCAGTTTGAATTGCACGAGTTATCATTATATCACTCTTTCCTGTGGTCGAGGTGACATATAATAGGTAATTATAATTTACTGTATCATTTAACATTCCAATAACAGTTAATAGAAATAATGAAATTGCGATTCCAGATATCCCAAATATCGCTTTTGCTTTGTCCCGCTTGAGATCAAGCCAAGAATGTTTGAAAAATTGAAGATTTATCCTTTTTTTTAGCTTATATAAAAACCCTCTCAATTCCATATACATCAATTTTTAATTATTCTTTATATATCTAAAATACTAAATTTCTTTTTCTTGGTCTTAAATTTTCTTAGTACTTTTCCTTCTTTATTTAAAATTTTTTGAATATCTTCTGTTTCTCGTCTAATTAATCTCACTCCTTCGCAAGATTTACTTTTACAATAGTAATTTTCTCCGGGTTCATCAAAAAATTGAAATTTCCCACAATTTGTACAATGATATGCAGCATATATTTGATCATGCTCACATTCAGGGCATATTATATCGAATTTCATAGATAAAAACCATGATCTACATGATTTACAGTATAAAGTAAAAGGCTGACTCAATTCTTCCTCCTCTTCAATTAATTCTATGCGTTTAATTACCTGATCTTTATCAATATCTTTAAGTCGTACTTTTTCAGCACGGGTGTTTTTTATATTTTCAATCCATATTTTACCTTTTTTTTCTGCAAGAATAAATAAAATACCACCTATGGCAATTACAACAATAGATATTATAATATATGGGCCCCACATTTGCCACCATCTCATATTATTAACAGTCACGATAATGAACGTTTCTGATCTATTCCCTTCTTTATCATATGCTACTACTCTTACCTCATATGTCCCATCATTAAATTTAATAGTATCCCAATTAAAATCTAAAATACTTGTAGTACTATTAAAATTGAGCTTACTCATGTCAACACTTTTATTGTTAAGAAGTATGTAAATTCTTGATTCATCTAACTCTACATTATCAGATATAGATGCTTTAACGCTTGTTAACGATTTGACAGTTATATCAGGCTCAGGATTAAGTATTTGAATTTCAGGAGCTATAAAATCCCCCGATTTATCATAACCAATATATATATTCGACAATAACCATCCATATCCTACTCCTACATCAATATCATTTGAATTTAATGTGAAATTTATCATTATATCTTCATTGGAATATTCAGAAATATCAAATTTTTTACTTCCAGAAAGATCTTCATTTTCATATATAAATTCCCTAAGAACTATCCAAGTTTTACCAAAATCTTTTGAGATTGACACAATACACTTATCTAACTGATCTTCAGGTACATTAAATTCATTTTGTAATGAAATTTCATAATCAAATTCAAGATAAATGTTATATTCATCTTCTAAATGTAAAGAGCGAGTAATTAATCTTGAATCCCAATTTAGTCCATATCCTTGCTCACCCCCGTAACTTTGCCCCATTCCTCCATAAAGAAGAGGCGATCCATACCGGATTATTGGATGCCAGGTATTGTCTCCCCTAAACCATGCAGTCATTTCTTTTGGTGTAGGTGTTCCTATGACATAATAATCAAGAAGACTTGAATTTGAAAAATAGTATCCAATGAATTTATTATCCTTGTAAACATTGAATTGTAGAGGATCGGGATTTATAAATTCAAAAAGTGAGTTGTTCACATTATACCATTGAGTTGTAATTATAAAGTTTCCATCTGAAGCATGAAATCTGAATGATCTATTAGAAATTTCTTTTAGAATTAAGGATCCTTTAAAATAAATCCCCTTATCTCCAACATCATTCGAGCTAGAATTCCAATCTCCGTGGAGATTATACAAAGTAAAATTATTATCATCCATCTCTAAATATACAAAGCTAGGATAATTATTATCTAAATCAAAAAACTCACACGAAAATGAATATTTCTGGTATTTTGAACCTTGAATTGAGGAAATATCGTTATTTAGGTTAAAAATAATTGTTGGAATATTCACATTCGTATAATTTTCGATAGCAAAATAATCTAAAATAAATCCTTTATAATTTATCGCATCAAAAATATCATCAAGAGAAGTTTCAAATCTAAATTGCACAAAATTTCCAATATATTGGGTCAAATTAATCTCTTCCATATACCACTCTTGCTCAATATTAGAAAATGTTCGCAACGTTATCCATTCAGTCCAATTTAGATTAATTTGTAAATAAAGGGTGTCTCCTGCATCAAAACTTACTCTAAATCCAAATTTTACAAATGGATTCGTTGTTTTTTCATTGATGTTTGTTAAATTAAATAAAGGACTAATTAAAGTACCATTTGGAAATGGATCTTCTGCTGTACTAATGGGTAGATATGTATAATTTTTTGGAAAATCATGATACGTACCAAAATATAGCGATTTCCATGAATTCTGATAAATCCTTGATCTATCATCATTAACATTAGTTTGCTGTAGCAATCCCCATCCCATTCCCGAATATGTCCAATTTCCGATTCCATCATCAAAATCATGATGATTTGGGAATTGTATGCTATCAGTTGGAAATACAATTGTAATATTAAGATATCCTATTTCTGGATACCAAGCTTTAGATTTTCCATCACTAGAATTATAGTAGTAGTTATATATGCCGGGGTTTGGAAATTGAATGTAATCACTCATGAATAATGCGCCATCTGTGTAATTATTATCTGTTGGATTGAATTGAGTTAATTTGTAGTTTTCAGAGGTTTCTAAAATTGATACATAGATTTCTTGTGGGGGAACATTTGAAGTATCGTTATCGTAATATTCAATATAAAACCTATAACTATCTATACTATAATTTTTCTTTGGTTCATAACCCATAAATTCTTGAAAACTCATGATTGTTGTATTTTTTGAACCACCTAAATAATTAATTTCAGGGACTTTTAATTCTGGTTCAAAATTATTCTTCACAGTGGAAATATTTAAAATAAAATCACTTTCTCCCTCAATTGCCTTTACTGTTATAACACAATTAGTTTGATTATTTTTAGGTGTAAAATAGAAATTATTAAAATCTCCATACCATTTTCTAGAAGACTCTAATATGATTGGTTCACCATATTGATTTGATTCATTAGAAAAAAGGAACATGTCAAAATTAGCTTCTGAATCTATTATTGATAAGCTAAAATTATATTGAACATCCTCAATCAGGTCAATTTGACGCGCAAATACATGCGTTTCAAGAGGATTTTCCTGAGAACTTGTTAAATTTCCATTTATAGGTTTACTAACACTCATATTTTTAGTCAAAGCATCAATAGCAGCTTGGATGTTTAATCTTCCATAGCCTTCATGAAAATCTTTTAAGCCACTTGTTAACGGAGCTACAGATAAAGAAGGTGAAAGATCACTCTCATCAAAAGTAGTAAAAGGATCATCTTCTCTTTCAAGATTAGTTTCTGAAGCAGTCATCAATAAATAAGCCTTTATGTATTTCACCCATTTTGTTAAGTTTAAATTGCTCCATTGATTCCAATCATTACATTTTGCTTCGATTAATATATTTATAGCGGCTGAAACTATCGCTGTAGCAATCGATGTCCCATATGCTGCTGTAACTTTGTCGAACTCTTCATTAGCACCTATAACTGAACGATGGCCTAGTAATTTACTCCCACCAGGCGCAACAATGTCTGGTTTGGTAATATTATCGACTTCCTTTCCCATACTGCTATAGGAGGTAACTTGATCCTTATCATTTATTGCACCAACAATAATTGCATTTTTATTTTGAGCTAATCTATTTAATGAATCTGAAACTTCAACTCCTTTATTTCCAGCAGCAATAACTACTAATGTACCATTTTTTATTACCTCATTTATCATAATATCTACTGCCGATACATCTTCTCCGAATGTACCAACACTTAAGCAAACACTAACTATATGGTGTTTACTTTTATTTTGTATTACACTTCCTAATGCAGAAATCAAATCAGAAGAATAACCTATTCCGGAATGATTTAAAATCTTATATGCGATTATTTTAGTAGCATTAGTAATACCTGTAAAATGATTCCTATCACTAACATATACTTCGGGGAAAAAAGAGATTGTGCTATTAAATGAAAATATAGGATTACTTTGAAAATCTCTGTTATATTTTAGACATAAATCGTAGATACCTAATTTAGTTTGAGGTACAGTATGATTTATGATGTAGTATTCATTAGGATTTTTATTATACGTATAATTCACTAAAGTATTATTAAAATATAATTCAAACCATAATTTTAGTATTCCGTCAGTTTTATTATTCCAAGTAGAATTAATCATAATGCTTGAATCTTCTTTAGAAGCGTTAAAAGAAAATAGTTTTAGAGTGAAATTTTGCATGGCAGATCCCTCTCCAAATAACTCTATATGTGAATAATTGCCACGGATCTTAGCAATTGAGGGATTAGTCGAATTATATGGATCTGTACCTGTTCCTGAAATAATTGAACTAATTAAAGTTCCATGACCATTATCATCGGATATTGTCTGGGTATCTATAAAATTTTCCCAGCCAATAATAATATCTCCAGTTAAAAAATTGTGACTTGGGTTGACTCCGGTATCTAAGACTGCTACAGAAGAATTAGTATCACCTTTGAACCCATTCAAATACCATGTAGAATTTACTGCTCCAGATTGAATAGATGCATAATTCATTTGAGCTTCTAAAATCTCATCATTTTCAATTTTAGCATCTCGAAAACGATTTTGAAAGGCTGTTTTATTTATTTCGAGAGGCATAATACCAGCAAATCCAGAAAATGCACTAAATGAATTATTCCATTCTTTTTTGATAGTTCCTCCATAATATTCAAACCTTGAAGTCACTGTATTATTATAAGAGGATTTCTTGAAATAGACAATGATATTTTGATTATATTCACTTGAGATTTTAGGATCAAATTCAAATTGATCTCTATTTTCTATTTCACTTGAGAAATTATATAATTCCATACTATTAAGGAATAAGTTCGTAAATGAAACGATAAGAACCAATATAATAAGAATGGAATACAATTTCTTTTTAATCATTCTAAATCCCCTCTATTCTTTACCGTTCCCAATTTATATGTTTGTCTATCTTTAGTAAATTCAATATTATTATCTTTATATCTGTCCGAGAGTATGCTTAACCTTTCTCTCAAAGTGTGTTCGACTTTAAAAATTGTTTCTCTTGAGGTTAGTTCAAAAATAAGCATTTCAGATCTTTCGAATTCACTTTTTTTCTTATTATATTTCCTGATTTGCCAAATATATACGATTGAAACTCCAAATACAATTAAAATTGGAAAAAACATATAATAAAATTGCCTAATCTTTGGAGTAATGACTTTTATCATAATATCGTTTGATGATTCTTCATTTTCTAGCAAATAATAAAATTTAATACTAGCAGGTTTTAGACTTACTAGAGCTCGTCTTTTCGCTTTAAGTGTGTAATTAATATTGACTTTTTCATTAGGTTCTAAAGAATCAATTAAATTAACTAATTTTCCCTCTAATAAAGAAAAATCTGATTGGGAATAACTTATCATATCATTAACTTTTATATCCTCTATTGCTATTGTTCCTGTATTTTCTACTTCGATATTTACAGTAATTACATCTCCATTTTCAATTTGATCTTTATTCACAGATTTAATTATCGAAAAGTTAATTTCCCCTAAGATTTTGAATAGGGAATTAGAAATTTGTATAGTTTTACTTTCTGAACCTTTAATATAATTTAGTGAAGGATAGAAATATCCTTTCCATCCAATTTTTTTTAAATTTAAATGAAAGGAAATTCTTTCATTATATGCAATATCTTCAAAATATAGGGAGTTATTATCAATTCTCCTTAAATCGTAATACTGATCATTCATTAAAACGTTAATATCTGGGATTTTAAATTTATTGGGGCTTGTATTTTTTAAGTTTACCGTCAAATTAAAAACATCACCGATAGCAGGTATATTATTAACTGGATTTGTATCACTATTATTATAGTAAATTTCAATTGTTCTAACAAATGGGGAAAAATCTTCATAATCCACTGCTGCAGATATATAAACCTCATTAGTTAAACTAATTACTTTAGAAGAATTACCTCCTTGAACATTTTCTGGATTATAATAAATAATTGAGATTTTGCCTATCGAAATTGAGTTTGGTACGAAAAATGTAAAGGACAATGTTTTTTCTTCATAAGGGGATAGTTTTTCTAAGAAATATGATAAATTACTATTTTTAAGAGTAAAATGATTATTATTATCAATAATACCTGGTATTGATAAGGAAATGTTTAAATTTTTAGCAAAGTTAGAACCAATATTTTTAAAATTAATAGTATATGTATTTAATTCTCCAGGTTTAGAATTATACTCAGTAAGAGATGAATATGCTATAATTGATGCGGCATTAAAAGTATTTAAGGGAATAGAATTAGATCGCCTCTCAAATTGAACATGACCCGTTGAAGAGCCATATATAATCCTAGAACCCGAATCTTCATTAAAATTGATTTCTCTTGTGGAAAATTCAATGTCCAAATCATTAATAGAAATATTAAATTGTTCTGAATCGGTACATATGATTTTAAACAGAACAGTATAATTATTATTATCTAGTGGATAAAATACCCAATCTAAACTCTCATTATAATTAACTATTGAGAAGGTCCAGGTATTATTTATAATGGAATCTAAATATGAACTCATATTTTTAAATTCTTCGGCATTAAAATCAAAGATTTCAAAATTTAAAGACTCTAAATTATCAGGGATGGTTACATTTATTATGATAGAAACTCTTTCTAATGGATTATTAGTAAAATCAATATTAGTATCATTCTTAAAAATAAATTCAAGCTCAATTTTTTGTTCTTCAAATTTTTCAATTGACTCGATTATCCAACTCTCATTGTCGGTTGATAATGCCATTTCAGGTGTTGTTCCGTCCAGTTGTGTTCCTGATAAAATTTTAGGGGTTATTGGTGTAGATTCAATTATAAAATTATTTATATAAAAAGGAGAAAATGAATCTAAATTAGCAATAGAATAATTATTAATTTGATAGGATAGTATTTCTCCCGGTTTTAGTTTCCAGTTATCATTATTCCAAATACTCTGTTTATTAGTAAACAACTCTTTTACAGCGTCAAGAGTAAAAATTGGAAAATAAAAGGGATTTTCTTTATCAATAATTTCAATTATATCATCAGCATCTTCATTATAGGGCCATATATTAGACGTATTATAAAAATCTGGATAAAAAGTATCATAAATTCCTGTGCCAAATGAATCAAAATAAAAAATTCGAGGATCTTCATCAAAATTAAAGAAATCCTCTAATGATTCATATTGATCTGGATATTCAATATTGATAACTTTCCACATATCAGTTTTAACATTCTCCCATTGAACAGGACTTACTATTTGAAAAAAAGAATCGAGTTCTACTGGGATTTGAGTAGGAACTCCCCATGCAGTAATATTACCCACATTTTCTGCGGATATATAGTATGAGAAATTACGATATGCTCCGTATGAAGCATTTCCCCCTAATAATTCCTTTTTAATCAATAAATTAGGTTCTGAATAAGAAACATTATAAACAACAGAAAGTTCTATAAAAGGATTAATAAGTCCCGTTGGAATAGAAGAAAAGCCTTGGAATCCGAATTGTTGTATCAAATTAATAATATCATTTGGATCATTTAAGTTAACGGGTTTAACAAAAGATTGTTTAATTCCTCCATCATCTACCCAAAATAATTCAAATGAATAGTCTTCAAGAGCTTGAGCATCAAATTCGCTTCCCATAAGATAGAATAACAATCCTATTTGCTCGGTAAGATAATCATAGAACTCGAAACTTAGAGGAGTTGCATCAACAATATCTGTACATAAAATGTTGATTTCAATATTACTCATAAAAGCACCTGTTAATGCAATATATATTTTTTCGCTTGGTGCTAGAGGTTCTCCTTCATAACCTAATGATTCCCATAAATTGAATTTATATTGATTCTTTCCAACTTTTTGAATACCTTCACTTAAACCTTCATATTGAATCGATATACTTGCATAATGTGAATCATTTTTAAGTGTAAATGTGCCAAAGATGTCAATGAGCTGTTCTAATTCATTTTCAGATACAGTAGCGTTAAACAAATCTCCAAAATCCTCAATAATTGTATCGATCTGATCAAACAAATCTTCCATTTCTATATCTTGTAAGAATGATAGATCAAGTGATTCTATATTAAAATTTATCTGATCTGTTGATATATTGAAATCACCATCAAAGAAGTCTAAAGAATTCAGTAGCATGAAGGTTGAAGAAACATGATAATTTTCTAAATATTCTTTGCTTATTAAACGATTTATATCTAATGCCTTCCAATATCCATCCATGGGAAAATTACTTGTGAGTTCATGAAAGAAGTAATCCCAATTTGGATAATATCCAACAAAAGGGAAGAAATTCTGTTCTGATACATTAACCATTATTAAATCAATCATAAATTTTCTTCTTATAATCTCAAGTGCTCTTTCTGCTTTTAATTTAGCATCTTCAACATCAACCTCTTTATCATAATAAAGAAATCCAACAAAATTATTGAATCCTACAACATATTGAGAAGGGATTTCACTCTCAGTCAATATTGTTGGAAAAATTTCTGGATTAATTCCATTTGAAGCACTTATAATTACATTACATTTAGTGAAAGCTGGATCATTTGAATCAAATTGAGAAAGAATCGAAGAATCATTTGTAAAGAGTGATTGCTTTATTATAGATTTGTTTCCCGCCACAAATGCATTAATATTCTCAGCATAAAGATCTGATCCAGCAATATCTGAAGTCTTTATAAAGGTCTCCTCCGATTCTGTTATACCCCTTTCTTCTTCTGAAAATGAGTTATTATTATTTTGAAAGATACTTAAATTTAAGGGACTGAGAAAAACCATTAAGATTAAAATGAAAAATACTACTAAATTATTTTTTTTCAATATTTAATAATCCCCCTACATAGACTCTCTATATATTTCAACTATTTCTTTCTTTCTTGCTTTTCTTAGCAATAATTTCATCCCAAAATAAATCATTGCTATTGAAAGTGAGTAAATTAAGATAATATTAAAAACCGGTATATACAACACCGTTGGCATCCCCATTAGTGTGCCCATCAGTTGGCTGGATACAAGCCAGCTAGTAACCCAACCAACAATTATCCCGATAGTCCCACTACTAATCATTATTATTAAGGATTCAAGTATAAATAATCGATTAATTTCACTTCCTTTTAAACCTAACGTTCGAATTATGCCAATCTCTTTCTTTCTTTCAATAATTGTAGAATATGATGAGGCTAATAATCCAAAAATGCAAATAAATACTGTAGTAAGAGATATAAGTGTGAAAAGAGTATCCATTACAAAAAATGTTGATTCTTGTTGTGCTACCATTCTTGCTAGATTGTATATATCATAATTATAATTCATTTCGTATGTTTCATCAATGAATTCTTCAATATGACGAGCTTCTGATAATTTATCTTCTCGAAGTTTAATGAAAATTCTATCTAAATAAGGTACTGGAGGGATATCCATAATTTCCATATAAGTTTCATGTGAGATTAACACTCCACCCATGGATGCACCCATACTGGATCCTGAAAACTCTTGACTAAATCCTGGCATACTTTTAGCGGTACCAATTATAAGGAAAGGATACACTTCCATTTCATCTCCTCTGTAAATAACAATACGGATCTTGTCTCCAATTAACAAAGACATTGCGATCGATATGGCCTCAGAAATAATACAAGTAAAAGATTGATTGTTTTCAAATAAATTTTGAAAAGAAGAATCTATATTTCCAGAAGTCATTTCTATAAATTCCCTTCTCACAGTAAAAGGATATTCTTCATCAATTCCAATTAAAGTTATTCCTTGTGTCGTTAATCCTGTATAATCCCCAATTTCAGCAATAAATTCCATATTTTCTTCAGCATAAATTTGAGTTAATTGATATGGTCTAGCTAAAACTGATGATACTTTCTCAATGCCATCTATAGCCATTAGGTCTTCCTCAAAATCAGTAGTAATGATTTTTGTTGTTTTAATAGAAGCATCATAATTTTGCGTCAAGCGGGGTTCTAAACCTTCATTGAAGGTATTTCCTTCATTAGCCAAAAAACCAAAACCACCTCCCCCTCCCCCTCCCCCGTTAGATTCTTCCCATCCAGTAGTTTCAATAAGTAAGTCTGATCCAAAGGC
Organism: Promethearchaeia archaeon; assembly: GCA_036478875.1. Taxonomy (GTDB): domain Archaea; phylum Asgardarchaeota; class Lokiarchaeia; order Sigyniarchaeales; family SOKP01; genus Loki-b32. Next base: position 25,892 of record JAZGEW010000128.1, read on the forward strand.
TAATTTAGTCGAAGCAGTTGATTGTGAAGACAAAGTATTAATAATTGACGAAGTAAAGATAACAAATGAAAAAGATAAAGCAAATATTATAGTTGTGCTTGAATTCCTCCTTTGATAGCGGAACACAAAAATCTTAATTGTTGAGTGGAGTCGTTTTGCTATAGGTCTAAATAATTCTATTACAAGTCTTAAGATTAAGGGCATTAAACCTAGACCTGCCAATGTTAACCCAATATTAAATATTAATAAAATCGCAACTAAAGTCCCTGCAAATAATGCCATATCCGTTGAAACCATTATCCTAGGTATTACATAAAATACAAAACCTCCATTGAAGGCGAGGATAATCCCAACTAAAATCAATTTATAATTAACTGTAGCCTTTTTTTGTAAACGATATAATGTATCTTCGTGCCGATAAGGGTGAATAGATTCGATCAATTGAAGACGCATTACTTTTAAGGCAGGGGAAATACTAACTATCAATCCTACACTAATTCCCATGATATATGTTATGATAATAGACCACCATGAAAAGGAAAAGGGGATATGACTAAAACCTATTGTACTTTGTCCGATTATAGAATTTGCAAAAGGTATTATTAAAAATCGAGAAAGTATATATGCTGTTATGATGCCTGAAAGTGCACCAAAATTACATAATAAGAAACCCTGCATCAAGACTATAGCTAAATTAAATTTTTTATTCGAACCTAAAGTTCTAAATATTCCAAATTCCCTAATTCTCTCTTCTACAGATGTTTTTAATATTCCATTAATAAGAACACCCGAAATAAGCATGGCTATAATAGAAACAAACACAAACACGATAACTATAAAAACACTTAAAAATTCAGCCCATCCTAATATTCTTAGCTTAGGCAAATCAATGTTATATTCATTAATTCCGATTGCTATTTGAATGTCGGAAACAAGTCTTTTCACAAGAATATCGGTTCCTTCAAGATCTCTAATATCATATAATGTATTACCTTGTTTGAAAGTTAAAATTAAATCACTGCATTTTCCTTCAAAATCATTAATACCAAAAAATTGATAAAGTGTATTAATATCAACTACAATTAAATTATCATTACGATATCCTGCAGGCCATTTTAAGTTGTAATCAAATATTTGATCTATTGTCATAGTTAATGTACGATTTAGTGTTTTATCTCCATGGGTTACGTTCAATTTGATATCTATCGTATCACCCTCAGAATATTTGATAAGATCATTAAATCTATAATAAATTGCACAATGATTTAAGGGTAATTCGTTTAGATCAAGTAACTCGTTATATAAGGGTTCTGTAAAAGCTCCAAAATCAATACTGTTTTCAAATGAAAAATTAATTGCCGAGATTGTACACCAAACCTCTTCATCTGTTAGATCTGTAGTATAAAAACCCTCCGAAATATTAACATCTCCTTCTATTTCCAGTCGTGGTACATAATTTTCAATTATATTTGTGGTGTTATCTATTGTTTGAATAAGAGGATTATACTCAAAATAAGAAGATCTATTTTCAGGTTCTCCATTATAATGTCTTACTGAAATAATGGCGTCTTGATTTCCAGAATCTATGGACAAAAAATCTACGTAACCAGCAGAAATAGAATCTGATAAAAATAACACAACTGTAAGAAGTCCTATAGAAATAAGCATTCCAAAAACTGCTAAAATAGTTCTTATCTTTTGTTTCCGCATGTCTAAAAATGCATATTTAAAAACCAGCTTGATATGTGTCATATGGCTAAAAATGATTTAGATTTTAATTTAACACCATTATAATTTTTAATTCAAAATTAATAGTTCTCCTTCAATTTTTCCAAAAAAATTGTTTTCTTCTATTAACTCCTGTAGTATATCGTTAAAATGTTCCGGTAAATTCATAATAATGGAATTTGGAATGCCATTTTTAATATCACTTAATACAATTTCTCTTTTCCCTTGATTTGTATATAAGTATTGGATAATTTTACTTTTACATTTCTCTTTATTTATTTCGGTTTCTTGTCTTCTTTTTAATTGCATAATCTCGGTCTCTTTTAAACCTCCTATTTTCCCTTCATGAGTAAGTTTTCCATCTTTCATATGAAAAACTTTAGTAGCAAATTCTGATACAGCAGCATCGTGGCTTACTGCGATAAAAGTTGCTCCTCTTCTATTTAAATCTCTAATGAGGTTTAAGACCATTATTCCAGTTTTTGAATCTAAATCACCTGTAGGTTCATCTAAAACACAAATCGCAGGATCATTTGCAAAAGCTCTAGCTATAGCAACTCTCTGCTGCTCACCTCCACTTAATTCAGAAGGAGTATGGTGCGCTCTTTCATCTAGACCTACAAGTCTCAGGAGATCCATCGCCTTTTTTCTTTTTCCTCTGCGACTTAATTTCCCTGAAAAGTGTAAGGGGACCATAATATTTTCCATTGCTGTCATTTGAGGAAGTAAATTATAGAATTGAAAAACAAATCCGATTCTTTCACGTCTTATTTCTGCCAAATCGTTATCACTAAGCATTGAGATATTTCTTCCCTCTAAGAAGATTTTTCCTCGAGTGGGGGTATCTAGTCCACCGATCAAGTTTAGTAATGTTGTTTTCCCAGATCCTGATGGTCCCATAATATCAATAAAATCTCCGTTATCTATGGTTAAATCAATACCCCGAAGCGCCGCAACGGCTGTGGTCCCAAGCAAATACGTCTTATGAATCGAATCAACCACTATTAAATGGTCGTAATCCTTTCCTGCAACTTTATCTTCTCCAATTTCTTTTTTCATTTTTTTCTTTTCAATCTTAGATTGAGTGAGTATTTCTACTTTTTGCTGCTTTATTTCGTCTTGTTTTTTCTTTTTTTTCCATTTTTCAAAATGCTTCGAAATTTCGCCTTTCCAAATAGCTAGCTTACCCGTTTCTTGTTCATATTGCACCATTAGGGGACTTTTTTCAATTGTTGGTGATTTAGTCATTTTAACTTCTCTTAATTCTAATTTTTTCTATTATTTTAAATATCTTATTTCGGCTTATAATATCATATCATAATGCTAAAATAAACTTTTTCAGATGACTCATCTTGTACAGATATGAAAATTTTGAAAAACTTTTAAAAATTGAGGTTCTAATCTAGTAGAACATTTAATATCCTTTATTGAATCGTAAAAAAATTAGAAAATGAAAAGGATAAGTAATTTTGACTTTTCTAATTATTTTTCTTCTCCAAATACGTTAGAATTTTTGTATAAATATCTTTATCTACATCTTTTTTATTACTAAATCTAGCGGATTCTATCCTCTTTGGTATTTTTATTAGTTCTTTTTGATTTTCTTGACCCAAAATCTTTGGATTTTTCGCGATCCAAGTCAGATCGTGGTCTGGTCCACTTTTTACATATTTAAGCTTGATTATAATGCTAGTTTTAAACTTTTTTTGTAAGAATTCTAATAATTCATTTTTTTCACTTACAACTGAGCTTCCTATTATAGCGTCGAAATCCTCATAAAAGGGATTAATCATTTTTTCCTCAACTAACTTAAAATCATAATTCGAATCTAAGAAAATTGCTCCACTTATAGCCTCAAATACATCTGCCATAATTCTCGTTCCCATAACTAGTTGTTTTTCAGTTTTAAATATGAATTCATGTAAATTTATTGACTCAGCTACTTTTTTTAGATTTTTATCACTTTCTAAAGCTGCTTTTACTTTTGTAACCTCTCCTGGATCTATTATTCCTCTTCTATATAATTTTAAGATAAAAATAACTTTAATTACAGCATCTCCTAACGTTTCTAAAAATTCATAACTAGTTTTTCCTATTTCATTTCCCAATTGGGGTGTGGTTAAGGATTCTAGTAAAAGTTCTTCATTTTTAAATTCAAAATCTATAAATTCTTGGAATTTCCTTAATTTATCCTTCTCGTTCATATACATTATTTAATTACTATTATTTTCAGTTAAATTTAAAAATTTATACAAAACTTTAATATAATATGGAAAGAGGAAATAAGGAAAAAATTCTTGAAATGATTAAAGCAATTGAAAATAAGAATTCAGAAATGGAAGAGTACATCTCAAATTTATCAATATTATCAAGAAATGATATGTTAAAAAAAATTATACAAGATATTATTTTTAATAATTCACTATTACAAGAACTCATTGGAACTGAAACTCAAATCATCTCAAGTGAAGAAATTGAGAAAAAATCTTCTGATTACATAATTGAGAGTTATATTAAGAAAATCCAGAAAGATCCGTATAAAAAAGTTATTTTTTTACGTGATTTCCTTGAATTATTCCAAGATCGAATATCTGAAAAGGATAAAGAGGTAATACTTAAATCATTGAAAGATGAAAAAAATGAAGAAAAGTTAAGAGAGGAAATGATATCCTTAGCGAATATATTTAAACTTCTTAAAACTTAACTTATAAATCAAATAATTGAAGCAATACTAATACGTGCTT